>NZ_PIJF01000018.1:0-56387 GCF_002809985.1 Geobacillus sp. WSUCF-018B | reverse complement strand
CACGCCTCAAAGAATAAGGATTGCTTGAAGCAGTCAAACTTCTTTGGAAGCCCCCACTTCAAATTTTCGCTAGAAAATTAAGTGGGGGTAGTTCACGCCGGAATGGTGAGCGCAGCGCGCCTAGCTACAAGATGGTTGCCGCCCAAGACAAAGTATGATACATTCAAACTGTCAATAACCGAGCCAGGAAACGACCAAAAAGAAAGGAAGAAGAAATTTGAGACGTCCAGTATGGATGGCGGCATGTATGTTGTCGTTTAGCGTTCTTCTGTCAGGCTGCGCAGATGGCAACAGCCAAGAACAAAGCCATTCGCATATAACGAAAACAGCTACTGGCGATATTCGCGAAACAACAAAATCGATCGAGCATTTGCCAAGCTTTTTGAGCGCGTTTGAAGAAGAGATGGCGGTCTTGTACCAGCAGGCGGCCGAACACCGCGAGCTGCTTGAGAATATCCCTTGCTATTGCGGCTGCGGGCAATCAGCTGGCCATAAGAACAATTACGACTGCTTCGTCTATGAAAATAAACAAGACGGCTCGGTCGTCTGGGATGATCATGCGACCAAATGCGGCGTCTGCTTGGAGATCGCCGCCGAATCGATCGCCGCTTACGATCAAGGGAAATCGATCAAAGACATTCGGCATATGATCGATCAAAAATATAAAGAAGGCTACGCCGAACCGACGCCGACCAAACCGCTCTAATACCAGCAAAAAAAGCGCCAAACTTGGCGCTTTTTTTCGTTCAGCCGATGCCCTAGGCCAAAACGACATTGATCCTGTAAAATCAACTCTTTGTTCACGGCGAACTCGATCGCTTGGCGAACAATGACCATTCTCCACCAACCTTCCAGCCCTCTGCCCTGCCTAGGAGCGTCAGTGGCGGCTGAGCGCCGCGTACAAATCGTGCAACGTATCGATGCCGCGCCCGTGAAGCTCCTTAAGCAAAATCGCCCATAGCTTCGTCATCGCTTCGACATCGCCGTCGGCCGTATGGCGGCGCGGGCAACGGATGCCGTAACAAGCTAACGCATCGTCAAACGTCGGGCACGAATGGCCGATCAGCGTCATCATCGGCTGCAAGTCAAGAAATCGTCCGCTCCATTTTTGCCGATAATGGCGCCAAAGGGCATGGCGCAAAAACGCCAAATCATGGCCGATATGATAGCCGACTAAAACGCCTGTGGCAATAAACGGCACAAACGTGCGCAGCGCCTCGGCAAGCGGCGGAGCGAACACCACATCCTTCGCCTCAATGCCGGTCAAGGCGGAGATGTGTTGCGGGATCGGCTTTTCCGGCTTGACGAGCGTCATGTACATATCGGTCACGGCTCCTCCGACCGTTTTCGCTGCCGCCATGGCCAAAATTTCATCGCCTTGCTCCGGGGAAAAGCCGGTCGTTTCCATATCGATGATGACAAACGGGATGTCAGTCAAACGGTCATGCCAATTGATGATGTGCTGTTTTTCCTTTTGCAGCGAGCGCAGCCACATTTCCTGCTGCAGCGAATGATCGTTGCCGAATAGGGCGGACGATGCTTCACGAGGGATGCCAAGCGACAACAAGCGGAGCGCCCGCTGCCAAAAACGGTGCCGCTCATGCATGAATGCGAGCCACCTGCCGGGCGACAAAGCGCTGCAACCGTTTTGCGGTGCGCATCGCTTGCTTCAGCTGCTTTTGCTCTGTCCGCTCAAGCGTCCGCCATAACACATATTCACGACCATCCCTCGCCTCGGTGCTGTACTTGAGACGAATCGAATAGTAAACAGACAGCGCCTCGCCAACGGCGGTGGAAAGCGGTGCCGTCAATACGCCCGCCGCCTCAAGCGCCCGCCGCCGCTCTGCCGTGTCCGCCGCTGGGACTCGCGCAAAACAGGCTAACCATTTTAAGGCGTTGGCGAGTTGCACGTAGCCGCTTTGTTTCATATGAACGGCCCCACTGTGCGGCCCCCATCGCTCCGTTTGCACGTTGCCCAGCCAACCGAGCGGAACCGGAGGGAATTGAACGTGCTCCCCCATGCGCGCCAACAGCGGCGGCCGGTCAGCGATCTCGGCAAACAGCGTCCGCCTCCCCGCCTCGGCCAGTTCGGCGTCTCCATAAAGCGGCCGCATATCCATCGCGATGTACAAAAAGCGAAGATCGTTTGGCCATCCACCGTCTAAATAGGAAGAGAGCTGCCGCTCCCAGTCGCTTGTCGATTGCGCCCAACGCCGGTTTGTTGCCATCACATAGCCGGAGCAATACGGATAGCCGACCTCATGCAGCATCTTCGTCCCGATGGCCGCCGCATGGCGAATAAACTCGTAACAGGCCGGCTCCTCTTCGCGAGCACAAGTAAATAAAATGCCATGATCTTGATCCGTCCAGATCGTCGGCTCACGCCGGCCGATGCTTCCCATCACATACCAGCACCACGCCGGGGGACGAATGCCGACCGACTGTTTCATCGTCTCCCGCTCCGCAAGGAAAAACGCGCGGCGAAGGATGGCTTCATGCACACAAACGATGTCGCTTGCAAGCTGCTCCATTTGTTCAAGCGTCAAACAGCGCCGCAGTTCACGCGCCAGTTCATCATGACAAAAACGAAGTTCGGCGGCCGACTCGGCTGCACTTAGCCGTTCGGCCACCTTTTCCGCCAACGATTCCACCTCCTTTTCCCCCTTGGCTATTGCTGGGCAGCTGTCTTCGGCTGATACGCGGGATCGAGCTGTTCCGGATAGCCATAAGAGCCGTGCTCGCTAATATCAAGACCTGAAATTTCTTGTTCCGCCGTCACACGCAGTCCGATCGTTTTCTTCATGGCATATAAGATGATAAACGAAACGGCAGCGACATACACCGCAGCGCCGAGCACCCCGACCGTTTGCACAATCAGCTGATCAAATCCGCCGCCGTAAAACAGTCCGGCCTTCCCGATGCCCGTGATCTCGACTAAACGCGGCGAAGCGAAAAACCCAGTTGAAATCGTGCCGATGATGCCGGCAATCCCATGGACGGAAAAGGCGTAAATTGGATCATCAATCCCTTTGCGTTCGAAGTAGATGGACGTCCAGAACGTGAACGATCCCGCCACTGCCCCGATGATGACCGCCGCCCACGGTTCAACGAACGCGCACGCCGCTGTAATGGCAACCAATGCCGCCAACACACCGTTGACCATCGCCGGAATGTCCGCTTTGCCGACCAAAATTTTCGCCGTCAAGATCGCAGCAACCGCCCCCGCCGCAGCAGCCAAGTTCGTCGTCAGCGCAACATAGCCGAAAAATCCGTCGCCAACCGCCATCGTGCTGCCCGCGTTAAATCCAAACCAGCCGATCCATAAAATCAATCCGCCAATGACTGTATACACTTGGTTATGCCCCGGAATGACGTTTGGCGTCTTGTCTTTATTGAACTTGCCGATGCGCGGGCCAAGCAAGACCGTGGCGATGAGCGCCGCAATCGCGCCTTGCAAGTGGACAACGGTTGAACCAGCGAAATCTTGCATCCCGAGTTGCCCGAGCCAGCCGCCGCCCCACACCCAATGGCCGATCACCGGGTAAATGGCGATCGTAAAAATCGTGCCAAAAAGAAAATAAACAGACAACTTCGCCCGCTCAGCGAAGCCGCCCCAAGCGATGGCCAGCGACACGCCGGCAAAGCCAAGCTGGAACAAAAATTTCAGCTCGAGCGGCACATTCGCCCATGCCAGCGAATCAAACGTCCCTTCTCCAGCCTTTAAAAACCAGCCTTCCGTCCCGATCAACCCGTTTCCGGCGCCAAACGTAATGGCGAAACCGAACGCCCAAAACGCCAACGAAGCGATGGCAAAACTCAATATTTGTTTGCCGGCCACATGCCCGGAGTTTTTCATGCGCGTCGACCCCGCCTCAAGCAAGGCAAATCCGGCCTGCATGCCGATGACGAGCACCGCCGAAAGCATGACCCAGAGGGCATCCAGCCCAAGCATCACTGTTTTCTCATCCATTTGCATCTCCCCCTACTTGTCATTTGTTTTTCCTTGTATATGTCATAATATATAACATTAACAAACCGAAAGCAATACTTATTTTTTGTTGAAACCGATTTCAATCACAAAAATTTGTTATATTTCCTAACAAAAAAAGAAATGCCCCTCATCACGAAGGGCATTCCTACATTGTTACGCAACGCGAATCGGTTTGCCAAACGGCACGCGCGGCATGTAATCGTCCGGCACGAGCCAAAACACTTCATAGTCGACTTGCAGTTCTTCGTAAAAGTAGCCCGTCACATCGGTGATGTAAAACAACGTATCGATTTTTTGCGCAGCGGCCCATTCCAGCACTTCGGTGTACGACGATTTCCCGTGCTTGAAATATTGAATCGTCGCCACGCCAACCGGAGAGACATCGCGAATTTTAAAATCCGCTTGGACGAGCAGCGTGTCTGGGCGCAGTTTCTCAAACAGCTTGACAATGTTTTGAATAAGCACAGGCCGCGCCGGGCGGTTCGACGTGTCAATCGCCAGCGCGATGGAATGGTCTTTCCGCTCTTTGAGCAACGCCAATAAAGCCCGCTGCCATCTCACGATGATCATCCCCCTTGTGTAAATCGCCGTGCGCATTACTAGTATAGACAGCGAAATCAGAAAGTACGAACTGTTTTTCTTTCCTTTTGCCCTTTCATTTCTCACCGATGGACAGCCTTAGCCATCAGCGGAAACGCCAAGGAGCGAATCCTTGGCGTTTCGGCTTTTACTCCGGCGGGGACAGGGAAATGTCTGGCGCGTTTTCTTGCTCGACCGCCGCCTCGATCGTCCCTTCCGCGTAGACGTCGCTTACTTGTTCATGCGTCTCGGCCAACCCGGCGCCGAGAGCCGCGGCTGACTTGTAATCAGACGGATCATACTGGCGCCCGGCCACCTCAAGCGATTGTTTGTTCTCTGCCATTCGCTTTCCTCCCTGTTCACATCGTTCATTATATTAATGTGATCACCAAAAGATGTACTTGACTTTTAAAGACAAACATGATAGCAATGTTGCTCAAAGAGACGTGTGGTATAAAAAGGAAAAATGCTGTTTTGATTTTCTCTATCATAATCGTCTTTCTTTGTCAAGTACACTTTGTGGTGAAGAGCCATGAAAAATAAAAAGAGGAAGTTTATGGATAATACATGTATACATCAAGACAAATGCGGCAAACTAACGGTAAACAACCAAAAGAGAGGATGATGGCCAATGAGACAGCCACAACAAAACGACAGCTTGGAGCAGCAACGAAAAAAACAACAGCCGGCAAAAAATATGGAAAAGCAACCGGGGTACGGAGATAAAAAATTAGAGGGCCCGAACTCCCCTGCAGAGTGAGGACGGGGGCGCAAAGATGAGACATTTGCTCGCATTGGCGCTGAAGTATTTGCTGACGGCTACCGTGATGTTCGCCATTTTGCCGTTGTTTTTGCGCATATCGTCCGCGGAACTATTATGGTTCAGCCTTTGGCTGACGCTAGTCGCCTACGCGCTCGGCGATTTGTATGTCTTGCCGCGCCTCGGCAACGTCTCGGCGACGATCGCCGATTTCGGCCTAGTGTTTGTCGCTACTTGGATCGGCGTTGGCGCGTTTTATGACGGTGCAGGGGGCGCTATGATCAATGCGGCCTTTTTCTCGGCCTTGCTTGCCGCATTAGGGGAGCTGTTGTTCCATGGCTATGTGTTGCGTTTTGTCATCGGCCAACATGGCGAGGAAGGGGTGCCGCTGATCGGCCGCCAGTGGCAGACGGAAGCGGCGGAAGAGTTTGACATCCGCACCGCCCGCCCCGATGGCCGCGAAGACGAACGGGTGGACGACGAAGACCGGCCGAAGCAAGAACCGCCCACCCCCCCGATTTTGTAGGCGAGGAGGCCGCCTAGCGCAAAACGCCATCGAACGGCGGCTCTTGGCTGCACAACCGCCTGCGGCCGAAACAAGACGGCCGCGCAAAACGACGAAAAGGGTGCCCATTTCGTGGCAGGCACCCTTTTCTATGCGCCGAGCCGCGGGCAAGCGATCCCCTAACGCTCCGGCCGCTTCAAAGACAGAAGCGTCTGTTTCAGTTCCGCTTCCATGGCCGCCAGTTCGCGTTCGGCCTGCTGCCGTTTCAAACGTCCTTCCGCTTGAATTTTCAACGTCTCCTCAAGCGTGGCGATCAAGTTTTCTTGCGTCCGCTTCAGCGTTTCGATGTCGACCAAGCCGCGCTCATTTTCCTTGGCGATTGCGATGCTGTTCGTTTTTAACAGCTCGGAGTTGCGCAACAGCAGCTCATTCGTCGTTTCAGCAACTTGTTTTTGCGCCTCCGCCGCTTTTTGTTGTCGAAACAGCGTCAACGCGATGACGACTTGGTTTTTCCAAAGCGGAATCGCGTTTAAAATCGATGACTGGATGCGCTCGACGAGCGTCTCGTTCATATGCTGAATCATGCGGATTTGCGGCGCGGTCTGGATCGTCACTTGCCGGCTGAGCTTTAAGTCGTGCACCCGCTTTTCCAGCCGGTCGGCAAACTGGCGCAAATCTTGCACCTCTTGCCAAGCCATTTGGTCGCCGGAGCGCTCGGCGGCCGCTTGCTTTTCCGGGATCGTTTTCGTCCGCAGCTCCTCCAGCTTGTATTCCGCGGCCGCAATATAAATATTGAGCGCCTCAAAATACTCTTTATTTTTCTCGTAAAGCGTCTCGAGCATCATGATGTCGCGAAACAACAAATGCCGGTGTTTTTCCAGCTGGTCGGCGATTTTGTCGATTTCAACGCCGATTTTTTGATATTTCGCCACCATCCCTTGCAGCGGCTTGGCCACTGTGCCAAACAAGCGGGACAAAAACCCTTTTTTCGCCGGCATTAAATCATCGGGATTGACTTCCTTAATTTTCGCCATCAGCTCGCTGATCACTTCACCGACCGGACCGGCGTCTTTCGTCTGCACATGATGCAAAATCGTATGGGAAAACTTGGACAGCTCAGCTTGCGCCGCCACCCCGTATTGCAAAATGGCCTGGTGGTTGGCCGGATCGATTTGTCGGGCCAGCGCCAATGCTTTTTCCCGATGCTCCGGTTTGAGCGCATCGAGCGCGTTAGCCGTCGTTTCCCCTTCTTCAAGCTGGGGGGCGGCCAGCGGGGAAAACGGCTGGGCCAGCAGATCGTCAAGCATGCTTGTCCGTTTCCGTTCATGAAGCTGTTCGAGTGACTCCATCTCATGATTCCGTTCGTCCACCGTCATTCTCCTTTCTTTGACAACGGCAAATGAAGCCGGGCCGATGATTGATGCAACGACTGCTCAAGCATTTTTGCTTCGGTTTGCAGCGACCAAACGTCGTTTGATAACACTTCGAGCAGCTGCCGCTCCGCCGCTTCGGTCAGCTCGCCAAGCAACCGCTCCGTTTGTTGCAGCGCCGCGGCCATTTCCGCATTTTGCACCGGCTGCTGCGACAAGTATACGTATTTTTCCACCATTTCCACCGCCGTCGGCCACTCATTTAAGAAAAACGGCTGGGCGAGGCGAAGCTGGTGCGGCTGCTGCTCGACCGCGCGAATGATCCGATCGACGATGGCACTCAATCGGGAAACGGTTTGCCACATCGCCACCGAACGAAGCCGATAGCGGGCCCGGCGCAGCCGCTTCCATAACGCGCGCGCCTCGCCAAGCTGGCTGCGAACGTATGCCTGCTCCTCGGTCGGTACGTCAGCTGCCAAACGGCGATGCCGCCTTTTCATCACAGCGGACACCCCCCACATCGCTCCCATTCCTGATAAAAGCGAGGGCAAGACGTGAAAATCGGCGGCAATAAATACCGTAACTGCAACGATGATCCCAACGTTCCATGAAACGAACCAGCGCCATATCGTGCGAAGCAGTTGCTTCATTGTCCATCCCTTTCTTCATCTTTTCTTCCATTATAACATGTCCACGCCATGATACGTACAAGCGCCCAAAGAAGTTTCATCACCAACTGGACGGCGCGCATAGGACAATGGCCGCTTCGAATAAGCTATAGTGAAACCATCGAAAGGAGAAATGGGGATGAATTCGATCGACTGGCAATTTGCCTCCTTTGTCGTGATCTCGCTGTTGAAGGAATATTGGTGCTATGTCGGCCTGCCGCGCGTCTACTATTGGCAAGCGGCGGACGAGGATCAAAAAGCTGCCTAATGGTGGAAGGAGGGAATGAAATGCAGTCATGGCATCGTCCCGCTCCCCCTGCCGCTTCTCGCCCCACACTGACCATCACTGGCCAAGGAACCGTCATCGCCAAACCGGATACCGTCCTCATCGCAATCGGCGTTCATACAGAACATCACAACATCCAAGAAGCCCTGACTGACAATGCCAAACGCACCAATGCCGTCATCGAAGCATTAAAGGCGCTTGACATTCCAATAGAAGACATTGAAACGACATCGTTTTCCATCCGGCCAACATACGAACATCATAACGGAACAACCGCTTTATCTGGCTATGAAGTCGAACATTGGCTGGAAATCACCGTCCGCGATCCTAAAAAAGCCGGCGCCATTTACGAGGCGGCCGTTGCCCGTGGAGCAAACCTCGCCCGCGGCTTGGAATTCCGTCTAGCAAACGAACAAGCCTATTACCAGCAAGCGTTGGCATTGGCCGTGAAACACGCCAAAGAAAAAGCGCTGGCCATCGCCCGCGCTCTCAGCTTGCCTCTTTATGACACGCCGATTGAACTGAAAGAACAGTCATCGCCTCGGCCGGCGCCATACAATCCGGCTGTTCTCAGCATTTCCTCATCAGCGCCGCCTGTACAGACGCAAGATGTTGTCATTACCGCCGTCGTGGAAGCGGTATTTGCTTATTCGTTCATTTCGTGATATCGACCTCATGGACGCGGGCGCCGCCAAACAGCTCAACGCGGATGGTTTTCTTTTTCCCATTCGAATGGACAATGGTTACAGTGTACGCGCCCGGCAAATACGGGCCGATTTTTTTGACAAATGGGTCTTTCGTCGCCTCCTCTTCCGCTTTCACCCCATTGACGACAAGCGACGCCTCCGGATCATCGACGCGGACATGGAGAAAATAGAGGGCTGGCTCAAACACATACCGATCCTCAAACACATGAATCGTAAACACCGGCGGGCGGGACGTCAATCCTTTAATATACACGTGCCCCCCCTCACGCTGGCGGTCGAACTCCTGATCGAGCGCTTCGTACGCCTCAGGATGCCGTTCAAAATAGGCGAATAACGGCGCGAGCGTTTTCTCATTAATGGGCACCGTTTCATCGGTCGTTCTCAGCATCGTTTGCAAGGCAGCCGCATCGCGGTCTTCGATCGCTTCTTTCAACCGCGTGATGGCCAACTCTCGGCTCGCTGCCGTCTTTAATGTTCCGTACCCGCTCCAAACGAGCGTGCCCGCCCCCCATGCGACAGCGACCGCCAAAAGAAGCCAGCCGATGAAACGGTATTGTTTTTTTCTCTTTTCCCAGGACAATAGGCGCTTTTGCTGCCGTTTCTCATAACGCGCCAACGCCGCCGCGCCGTCTTGTCCGCCGCGGCTGTCCGCTTCCCCCCCGTTTATGTTCGTTTCCCACCGTTGCAGTTTCATGATGGCTTCCCCTCTCCTTCTCTCTGTCTAGTTCCACTTTATGTCAGAGACAGGGAATATATGTTACACGAACAACGACACGCTTTTTATTATACTGGGGAACACAAAAAAACGGGTAGCCATTTGCATAGCCCCCGTCATTGGGAAAGGGAAATGTCCGGCCGCTCTGTTTGCTGCCTGGCCTGGTGAAACATCCATGCATAGAGCGCCGCGCTGGCGAGCGCCAGCATTCCAAGGCCAACAAACGTCCATGTATAGCCGACCCACGTCGCGGCTGCAAGCGACATCGGCGCCACCATCCGCCCGATCGTAAAGCGGAGGCTAGCGGCGGCAAAATATTGGCCGCGCATGTCTTCAGGTGCCAGCCTGGATACAAATGACTGCTGCAGACCGGCCGTCATCAGCTCGGCCAAGGTGAACAGCACCATGACCGCCGCAAATCCGAAAAACGACGATGTTTGGCTAAACAGCCACATTGTGATGCCATATAAAACAGCCGAGCCGATAAACGCCCACCGCTCCGAAAAACGCGCCATCTGCCGCGTCACCATGACCGTGCACAGCGCCACAAGCAGCCCGTTTTCTGCAATGAGCAGGCCAAAAGCATTGGCGCCGTCCACCGTCCAGCCAGCCCATAACGTTTCTTTATGAAGCGTCTCTTTCATATAGACCGGAAGCAACAAATCAAGCTGCATAAACGTCTGTGCGACAAGCACCCCGGCTATAATAAACAAGAAAAAGGTGCGGTCGCGGACAATGACGGCATACTGCCCTATTTGTTCCCGCCAAAACCGCAGCCACGGCACGGTTCGCCGCCCTCCCGCCGAATGCGGGGCTGTTTCGCGCAGCCGTCTGGCCAACACAGCCGCCATCGTTAAACAGGAGCACGCCGCCAAAAGCAGCAGCCAAAACAGGTGATCAGCATAAAACAGCCCGCCGACCGTCGGGCCAATCACGACCGAAATATTCACCGACGTATAAAACACCGCGAACACGTAGCTCCGGTCTTTTTCTGGCACGATGTCAGCAACCATCGCCTGGCTCGCCGGCCAATAAAAGGCGACGCAAATGCCGGCAAACGTAAAACAAAGAAAACCGACAAGCGGCGACGACCACCATGGGGAACTGGCCAAGGCAAAGACGAAAAACGCCGCCCCTGCCCGTAAGCGGATAACACCATCATTCGCTTGCGCCCGAACACATCGGCGCAATAGCCACCCATCAAATTGGCGACCACGGAAAACAATTGCGACACAATCAATAACATACTGGCTGTTTCTTTGCCAAACGAGTCTGCAAAATAGATGGCCATAAACGGAAAAAACATCCAAAAAGTCGTATTCATCAGCGCCTCGCCATACAGGCGGGCTTTTAAGTTGTGATCCCAATCGCGTATTCGCATTGGTGTCTCCCCCGCGATCTTCTCATTTTTTACAGCCTGTTGACCATTATAGCATAGTTTCCCAAGTTGTTAGCGAAATATTTTTGTACAAAAAAACCCTGCCCATCTGCATGATGGGCAGGATCACCGTCAACCATCCGCCTTACTTGCGGATAAATTGTTGCGTCCAAATATAGCCGTTTTCTTCAAAACCAACGCCGATATGCGTAAAGTTTTTGTTCAAAATGTTCGCCCGGTGGCCTTCACTGTTCATCCACGCATTGACGACTTCTTGCGGGGTGCGTTGGCCTTTGGCGATGTTTTCCCCGGCGGCTGTGTACGAAATGCCGAATTTTTTCATCATCTCAAACGGGGAGCCGTACGTCGGGCTGTTGTGCGAGAAGTAGTTGTGGACCGCCATATCGCGCGATTTTTCGCGGGCGACTTTGCTGAGAGCTAAGTCGACTTGAAGCGGCGGCAAACCGTATTTTGCCCGTTCTTTGTTCGTCAGTTCTACGACTTGTTGCTCATAAGCGTTCAAGCCGGTTGTTTTTTGTGTCGTTGTTGTTGGCGCTGTTGCCGGTTTTTTCGCTGGCGCTTGCGTATTGGCTGCCGGTTTTGCAGCCGCCGGCTGTTTGACCGCTGCCGGAGCTTGCGGTTTCGCTGCGGCCGGCTGTTTCACTGCCGGTTGCTGCACGGCCGGTTTCGCCGGTTGGAACGACACAAACGGGAAGTATTGTTTCAACCATTTCTCGAAATCTTGAATGTTAGTGCTTGTATATTTTACTTGATACACGTTCGCTGTCGGGCACGTCACCCCTGCCGCTTCCGTTTTCGTCGTTGCCGCAAACGAAGCGCCGACAAGTGCGACCGAAGCGGCGATCGTGGCTAACATTTTTTTCTTCATCGGAATTCCTCCTTCTTAACGTTTCTATTTTCAAAGTTTCAAAGACTTTCTCTATTCATCGTCACGCCATCCACTTAAGTTCTGTTTAGGAACAGTTCCAGCTGTTCTCTTGCCTGCGCCCCCATTATAACACAGGTTTTTTGTAATATTTTTGGTTTAAATTTGGGAAAAAGGACTGTTGGAAAAAATGAGCAAAAAACAGGCTTGTTTTCATTGCCAAATAAACGCCTAAGCCGCCGGCTGCAACGGCTGGCGATGTCATCCTTTCACACACTTCCCTTCCTTTTTTTCTTCTATCAGCCGATCATTCTATATTTTTCTTGCAAAAAGGGAGTTGACAACCCCTCGAACACGCTGTTTCATTTAACAATTGTTACAGTATTGTTACAAAACAGACGGACAGCTTGTCCTATTGTTGCAAACAGAAAAGCCGGGGCGGCAAGCCCCAGCTTTGATGACCATCTTATTGTTTATCAACGACAAGCACGGTTTGCACTTCGTTCGGCTTCACCTCGACCGCAAACGTTCCGCATTCATCCGCCACGAGCGAGTCAAGCAGCTCCTCATTGAGATTCGTGCGAAAGACGCCCAAGAGCGGCTTGTTCCATTGAAATACCGCCGTCGTCGCCTTTGGCGCCGGATTTTGACACTCCACACGGCTAAAGCCATGGGATTCTTGGGTCGTTGGCGTCCTCATCCATTTCTGGTTCGAACAACGCCCAAGTTCGGGGCTGTGTCATCAGCCCATCCCATCAGGTTAGCGTGTATCCCAATGGGCGGCGCACCTGTGACCAGTGCGCTAGGTGCTCAAACCCGAAATCGCTTTGGCGATGTTGATGGCACCATTCAAGTCAGCGTGGAGGGTGTATCCGCATTTTTGGCATCGGAAGCGGATGCCGTTTCGGTTCGCTTTCTCTCGATGACCACACTTGCACGTTTGGCTTGTATAGGTCGGATTCACCCACTCGACCCGAATGCCTGCCTTTTCGGCTTTATAGGCAATCATCGTTTGCAGTTGATGGAACGCCCACGAATGAAGATTTCGTCCTGCTTCTTTTGCCGAAGCGGCTCGTTTCCGAATCCCTGTCAACTCTTCCATCCGAATCACGCCAACACCGTTGGCGAGGGCAAAGTTGACGATTTGACGGCTGATTTTATGGTTCATATCTTTCATCCAACGAGATTCTTTATCACCGATTTTGCGAATCATATGGAGCTTTTTGGCTTTGCCCAACGTTCGCCGCAAAGCCGCGTATCGTCGGCGAATGAAAGCGCATTGGTTCCCTTTGAAAAACAACGATTTCGTTCCTACGCTGGCAACGGCGATATAGCGAAGCCCCAAGTCAACGCCCATCACCTTTGTTTCGTGCCGCGGCTCCACTTCAAAGGTGATGGCAATCGCCAAGTACCATTTCTTTCTCTTTTTGTAGAGCTTGGCTGCCCCTTGTTTGGCGGTTCCATCGAGCAGCCGATTCAGCCACGTTTCTTGATAGGAACGCACGACGACCGGCACGCCAATTCGTTTCTCCAGTGTGGGGAATGAAACCGTGTAGAACTCTCCTTTCTTTTCCACCTTTACGTTTTGGTTGTTAAAGCAACACCAGAATGTTCGGAACTTCTTTGTTTTCTGGTTTTTCTTTTGAGACTTCACTTCCCGAATCGTCTGATTGACGACGGCGGAAGGAAACCGCTGCGACGAAAAGTCTTTAAAAATTTTGCTCGTCGCTTGATTCAGCTCGGGATGATTCAACAGCCAATTGGCAAACGCGGTATTCACTTCTGTCATCCGTTCATACATGTCTTGTTTGACTTTCGTTGGGTTGTGCAGCTCCAGCCTGAGTGTGATCGTGGGCATGGCTTCACCCCCTTTTCTTTTGAGATTCCACACCTAAAGAGAAACATGGTGGCTCGAAGCCATCCTCTTAAGGGATTGCCGAGCAACGTCGCCTTTCATCCTACAATTAAAACCGTGGGCCTTCAGACGGCTTTTTCTGTAATTACGCACTTATTCTATTTTTGCTCCCCTGTATATCCACCTAAAGGAATATGATCCTTCCGCGCCACCCCAGTGCGGTAAGCCGCTTCGACGACCGCTTGTCTGACGCGTTCGACGACTTTGCTGTTGAAGACGCTCGGGATGATGTATGTTTCGTTCAATTCATCCTCCGTCACGACAGAGGCAATCGCCTTCGCGGCAGCGAGCTTCATTTCCTCGTTGATTTCTCTCGCCCGGCAGTCAAGCGCCCCGCGGAAAATGCCCGGGAAGCAAAGGACGTTGTTGATTTGGTTCGGATAGTCGGAACGCCCGGTCGCCATGACGCGCACGTACGGTTCGGCCAGCTCCGGATCAATTTCCGGAATCGGGTTGGCCATCGCAAACACGATCGGATCGCGCGCCATTTTTTTCACATCTTCCACTTTTAAAATGCCGGGAGCTGAGACGCCAATAAACACATCTGCGCCGGCGATGACATCGGACAAGCTTCCTTTCAGATTATCCGGGTTCGTGAGTTGCGCATATTCTTGCCAATACGGATTTTCATACGTTTCATCGCGATGGATGGCGCCATGGCGGTCGACCCCGATAATGTTGCGCACGCCGGCCGCAAGCAAAATTTTCGTGCAGGCGATGCCGGCGGCGCCGATGCCGGTGAGAACCACTTTAATATCCTCGAGCTTTTTGTCGACGATTTTCAGCGCGTTGAGCAGCCCGGCCAAGAGCACGACCGCCGTGCCGTGTTGGTCGTCATGGAACACCGGAATGTCGAGCTCTTCTTTCAAACGCGCTTCAATTTCAAAACAGCGCGGCGCCGAAATGTCTTCCAAGTTGATGCCGCCAAACGCCGGGGCGATCGCTTTCACAATTTGAATGATTTCTTCCGTGTCTTTCGTATCCAAACAAATCGGGAACGCGTCCACTCCGGCAAATTCCTTAAACAGCATCGCTTTCCCTTCCATGACCGGCATCGCCGCATACGGGCCGATGTCGCCAAGCCCGAGCACCGCCGTGCCATCCGAGACAACGGCGACCGTATTCCGTTTAATCGTCAGCGAATACGCCTTGCGCGGATCCTCAGCGATGGCCGTGCAGACGCGCGCCACGCCCGGCGTGTACACCCGCGACAAGTCGTCGCGCGTTTTCACTGGGATTTTTGAATTTGTTTCAATTTTCCCCCCGATGTGCATCAAAAACGTGCGGTCGGAAACGTTGATGATTTTAACGCCGCGAATTTTTTTCAGCGCCTCAATGATCAAATCGCACTGCTTCGTGTCGAGGGCGCTGACGGTGATGTCGCGCACCGTGTGAACTTTGCTTGATGAAATGACGTCAATTCCGACAATGTCCCCGCCCGTTTTGCCGATTGCGGCGGCGATATCGCTGAACGAGACGATATCTTTTTCGAACTGGAGACGAATCGTAATGTTCATCGCTGCCCCGCCTGGTAATGCCATAACAATCGTCCTTCCTTTTCTCTATTTTTGTTTAAATCAGTAAATCATCTTACGGTACAAATGTTATCCTATGAACCGGAAAAAGACAATCCTTATTGTACACCCCTTTCGGCAAACACATGCATCTTTCCGCCGAACGTGAAACAGCATGCGTCCTGAGCCAGCGCAGCCTTCTTCCCACCGTTCATGTTCGGCTGTTGGCAAAACAGCAACAGGGGTGGCTGACGGCAGAAAAACAACATGCAAGAAGGAAATCAGAGCAGCAATGAAGTAAACGTAAAAGAAAAGGAAAAACTAGACAGGAGCGAAAAAGAATGAGAGAAAAGCTGTTTCTCGTGCTGGCCAACTTGTTTTGGGCCGGCAATTACGTCATCGGGAAGTCCATCATTGCGGAAACGGGCCCATTTTGGCTGACGTTGATCCGTTGGTGCGCCGCTTTTATCGTGTTGGCGCCCGTATCGTACTGGCTTGAGCGGCCGCGCTACCAGGACATCATCAAACAATATTGGCTGCCGCTCGCTGCAGCCGGAATTCTTGGCGTCATCGGCTATAATTTGCTTTTATACGGCGCGCTCGCCTATACATCGCCGATGAACGCAGCGATCGTCAATTCGCTCAATCCGGCGATCATCGTCGTGTTGTCGTATGCGCTGCTGCGGGAGCGGCTGTCAAAAACCAATATTGCCGGCTTTTTGTTGTCGCTGGCCGGTGTATTGTTTATTTTAACGGATGGGCATATAGCACACGTCTTCCAAATGAACTACAACCGCGGTGATTTGATGATGCTCGCCGCCGGTGTCGTCTGGGCGCTTTATTCGATCATCGGCAAAAAACTACCCGTCCCACCGATTACAGCGACAACGTGCTCCGTTT
The DNA here is from genome assembly GCF_002809985.1 of Geobacillus sp. WSUCF-018B. Taxonomy (NCBI): domain Bacteria; kingdom Bacillati; phylum Bacillota; class Bacilli; order Caryophanales; family Anoxybacillaceae; genus Geobacillus; species Geobacillus sp. WSUCF-018B. The sequence continues at coordinate 40,213 of NZ_PIJF01000018.1, read as the reverse complement.
TTTTTAGCTTGCTGCTGCTGTGGCCGTTCGCATTCTTTTATCCGTTTCCAGCTGATCACATAAGTGCAGCTGGGCTCGCCGGATTGGTCTATATTTGCTTGTTTCCGTCCATTCTTTCCTTCTTATTTTGGAACATCTCAGTGCAAAAAGTCGGTCCGAGCCATGCCGGTGTATATTTAAACTTAATTGCCGTATTTACCGCTGTGATCACGTTTTTGCTTGGCGGTGCTCTATCCGTCCTGCAGCTGGCCGGCGGCGCAATCGTCTTGTTCGGCGTCTATTTGGCGACAAAAGCGCCGAAAGTGAAGACGGAACAAGTGGATATCGCAGGATGACGGCCGGGCCGTTTGGCGGACAGCATCATCAAAAATAAAACCCGCCATCACAAGCGGGAACCTTTAGCCATGAAAAACAGCGCCGCCCGCCGCACCCAAAACCCTGTTGCATGCACAAGCGGTCTCCCCTCACCCAAAGGGAGACCGCTTTTTGGCTATTGGAGCAATCGAAGGAACTCACGCATAAACACCGGCAAATCCGGCCACGCATGGGCGGAGACGAGGTTGCCGTCAACGTGGACTGTATGGTCAGACACATACGTCGCTCCTAGCGCCTCAACCCCCGGCTTGCAGGCAATATACGCTGTCAAACTCCGTCCTTTCAGCAAATCCGGCATTGTTTCAAAAATGAGCGAGGCGTGGCAAATGGCGGCAATCGGCTTATTCGCCTCAAAGAAATGGCGAACGATGCGCTGCACGTTTTCATCAAGGCGAATGTATTCCGGCGCCCGCCCGCCTGGAATGACCAATCCGTCGTATTGCGCCGGATCGACTTCGGCGAACGACGCATGGGCGTCGATCAAATAGCCTTGTTTTTCCACATACGTATCCCAGTCGGCAAAATCATGGACAACGGTGTGCAGTTTCTTTTTCTTCGGCGCGGCAATCGTCGCTTCATAACCTTCTTCAAGCAAGCGGTAATACGGATAGTATACTTCAAGCGCCTCAACAGCATCACCCGTGATGATCAGCACTTTTTTGCTCATGGATTTCCGCCTCCTTGTCCATTTTTTCTTTCATTTCTATCATACTGGAAACGAGTGAAAAGGAAAAGTAAAATGATTGGTGGAAAGAGATGAAGCATCAGAAATGAGAGTCGCTATGGTTGCGACAGTAAGGAGGGAAACGGAATGACCATCACCTCATGGCTGGCCGCCTCGCGCCGAACCGTCGTGCTGACCGGCGCCGGCATGTCAACGGAAAGCGGGCTGCCCGATTTCCGTTCGCCGCGCACCGGGCTGTGGGCGCGTTTCAATCCGAGCGAACTCGCGACCATCGATGCATTGCATCATCGCCGTGAATCGTTCGTCGAGTTTTACCAATATCGCATTCGCACATTGCAACAGTGCCAACCGCATGACGGACACCGCTTGTTGGCCGATTGGGAGCGGCGCGGGATCGTGCAGACGATTGTGACGCAAAATGTCGATGGCTTTCACCAAGAAGCGGGAAGCCGACGCGTCATCGAACTTCACGGCTCGCTCCGCACCGTCCATTGTCAGCGGTGCGGGCAAACAAAGCCAAGCTTTGTCTATTTGCACGGTGTGTTGACGTGCGAATGCGGCGGAGTTTTGCGCCCGTCGGTCGTGTTGTTTGGCGAGCCGCTGCCGGAGAAAGCCATCACGGAAGCATGGGAGGCTGCCCAACAGGCTGATCTATTCCTCGTGCTTGGCTCCTCCCTGCAAGTGTCGCCGGCCAATCAACTGCCGCTTTTCGCCAAACGAAACGGTGCGAAGCTTGTCATCATCAATTGGGAGCCGACTGACTTGGACGATCTCGCCGACGCTGTCATTCACGGCCGGAAAATCGGTGAGGTGCTGAACGAGCTGGAGCGGCAGTTGACGGAGGCGGCGGAATGAACAAAGAAACGATGTTGCAAATGGCGCTCGAATCGATCGGCGATCACTCCCGCATCCGCCATTGGCGCCGCGTCTCAGGCGGGGACATCAATGACGCCTATCGCGTCCAAAGCGGCAAGCAAACGTACTTTATCAAAATGCAACGTTTCCCGCCGAGTGGATTTTTCGCTGCCGAACAGATGGGCCTCGAGCTGATCAGGCAAGCACGCGCCATCAACGTTCCGCATACCTTCGGCTTCGGGGAAGCGAACGGCTGGGGCTGGCTCGTCTTGGAATGGGTCGAAGGAGCAGAAACGGAACGGACGGCCGAACAGCTCGGACACGGCCTTGCCCGCCTCCATCAATGCCGCGGCCCGGCGTTTGGCCTTGACCGCGATACGTACATCGGGACGCTGCCGCAGCGCAACGGCTGGTACGGCCGCTGGCCCGACTATTACCGCGCCGCCCGCCTTAGACCACAAATGACGCGGGCGGCGGAGAGAGGCCTCCTGCCCGCCAAGCGGCACAAACGTCTCGAATGGCTGCTCGAGCGGCTTGACCAATGGCTTCCGGATGACTGTTTCCCGTCGCTGTTGCACGGCGATTTATGGAGCGGCAACTGGATTCCGGGGCCAGACGGAGTGCCGTATTTGATCGATCCGTCTGTTTTATATGGCCATCATGAGTTTGAGATCGCGTTTACCGAGCTGTTTGGCGGCTTTCCGATCCGGTTTTATGAAAGCTATCGCGAGCTTATGCCGCTCTCGGCTGATTATCATGACCGAAAACCACTCTACCAGCTGTTTTACTTGCTCGTTCATCTCCATTTATTCGGCGAAACATACGGCAACGCGGTCGACCGCGTGTTAGAACGGTATGCGGGGGAGTAGTTTCTCCTGCTTTCCCCGCACCATCTTTATTCAGCACGGATCGCTTCGAGCAGCGCATCCCCGCTTTCGCTCACGCGCACATAGGCAAACCGAACATTCTCTTGCCGTGTCATCCCCGTTTTTTCCGGAATGAAATACGATTCAATGCCATACACGACTTGCGGGCCGTGGAACGTGCCGGTGATGATCACATCCCCAGGCTGCGGCGTGTATCCCGGCCTTTTGTTTCCATTCACCATATATACGCCAGCCAAACGATGCACCCCATCCGCTCCTTTTCGCAGCCCAACTTGCACCCGTCCGCTTCCATCAAGCGACGGAATGGTGGAAATATCGTACCGAAGCTGAATATAATCCCCTTGCAGCATGGAACGCGGATCCACCGGCTCAAGCTCCAGCTTTACGACATCACCATATCGCAGCAATCGCTCTTTTTGCCACACGGTATAACCTAAAAATGAAAATTGAGCGATCACGACTATGAGCGTCCACAATGAAACGCGCCGCCCCCAGCGCACTCCCTTGGCCCATGTGAAGCCATTCCGTTTCTCGAGCCACAATGTCCATGCAAGCAACGCCACGCCTGCCGCCAGCAAGCTGATCGATTTATGAAGCAAATTCCAGGCGAACTCGTAATATTTCAGCACGAGATAAAGCGCCGTGTACACCCAAGCGGTCTTCCGCTCCAGTTGCCGACCGCGGAAAAGAAAGAAGGCAAGCGCCAAGACCATGACGATATTCAACGCCACGTACAGTCCATCAGCCGCAAATACATCGGCGCTCGTCGCGATCCCAAGCGCTCCGAACGCCAAGACAAGCGGAGTGAGAAACGGCGTTCCGCGAAAGCGGCCATACGCATACAACCCGCCGTTGACCAAAGCCAAGGTGAGCAACACCGTCCGGCCGTCATCCATCGCCGAACTTAAGGCGATCCCGAAATAGACCGTCAGCGCCGCCGTCGTCAACCGGCGCACTCCGCTGTCTGATGACCGGATGATGCCAATCGCAAGCCCAATGGCATAGAGGAACAGAGCCAGCCGCGAGACCTCCCCCGCCATCGCCACCCCGAGCCCATAACCAACAGCCAGCAGAGTATAACGAACGACCGCATTCCAATGCCGGCCCAATGAGGCGGGAACGACAAATCCAAAGATGGAAATGAAAAAGAGCACATAAGGCGACCATGACTCTGTCCAAAGAAAATACAAGCCAAGCAGGCTTTGGATGGCCAACGCGGAAGCCGCAAGTGTGACAATCGCCTGAAACGCCGCCAAAAACCATTTCCCGGCTTTCGTCTTTGCTGAAAACAGCCCCGTGCGCCGCAATAGCACAACGCCCCCGTACAACACGGCAGCAGCCGCCACGAGCCCAATGAGAAGCAACCATGTTCCATAATGATCAGCGAGCAAGCGAATGTATTGAATGAACAAAAACAGTCCAGCAAACAAACTCGTCAACAACACATACAACCGCTGCTTGGCGATGACAAGAAAATAATAAAGCAACACAGCGAGCAACACGGCATACACGTATGGCCACCATGCGTCGCGCCCATAGGAAAACCCGGTTATGTCCATCACAAGCAGCCAACCTTGCATGGCTAGGTAAGCGAAACAACGGATGAGCGGTGTCCGAGCAAACACAACGAGCGCACCGTTTACGATCACAAATAACGACAGCACGCCAAACGAAGACCATTCCGTCCACTCAATCCGATAAGCGGACGGAAAATAATAAAACCAGCACGCAAGCTGCAACAACACAAGCGCGATCACCGACAGAGCCCGTTCTTTTGTCAGCAGCGCCAACAAAGCGGTTGGCGCAAGCCAGACAAGAAACAGCCAATAACTGTCCGCATGCGAGTTGTACATTTGACCGACCAACGCCAACGCAATGCCAAATGACAACACTCCGCTGATCAACATCCAACGCCCTAAGAAACGACGGCGGCCCCAAAGCGCCGCGCTTGCGATGTAAAACACCGCCATCATGCCGATGCTGATCCCGACTTTCACCTCTCGCCCCATCTCCGGCCAATTGGCGGCAAAAAAATACACCATCCCGGCAATCATGCACAAAAACGCCAACGCATACCCCGTTTTCACGACGCGGGCCGCCATATCGCTTCCTCCCTTGTGACTCGGATCTTTCTCTCTATAAAATATGCTGAAAAAGCTGTCTAGAAGACCAGTGAAAACACGCCTTATTCCATCGTATTTTCCTAGTTGCCGCTCACCCTTTAGACTGTTTTCTTTATTGCAGTACAGGACACTATGGTTGGAGATCATTTTTTAAGTGGAAAATGTCCATATCATGCTCTGCCACTTTTTTGATCAAATAGTTGATCGATGACTGTTGCGAAGAGAACTGCCGCGAAGCCATGTCAAGAGCGGCCTGATGCTTATGGAGCATGTTCTCGATATAGCGAAAGTGGCTCCGCATTTCTAGTGTGAGGTTGTCAACTTTTTCTTCGACCCGTTCAACTTTCCCTTCAAGCCGTTGCTGTCCTTCTTTCAATGTTTGCACATCGCCTTTGACCGCATCCATGTCGGCTTTCAGGGTTTGCACATCGCCTTTGACCGCGTTCATATCCACCTTTAATGTGCGCACATCCTCCTCAACCCGGTGAAGCCGTTGGTCCAAGCGGGCTTGTCCCTCCTGTAACAACTGCACTTCATCTACCAAACGCGCCTGGCCTTCCTTGAGCACTTGCACTTCGCCTTCGAGGCGCGCTTGCCCTTCCTTGAGCACTTGCACCTCGCCTTCGAGGCGCGCTTGCCCTTCCTTGAGCGCTTGCACCTCGCCTTCGAGGCGCGCTTGCCCTTCCTTGAGTGCTTGCACTTCGCCTTCGAGGCGCGCTTGCCCTTCCTTGAGCGCTTGCACCTCGCCTTCGAGGCGCGCTTGCCCTTCCTTGAGCACTTGCACCTCGCCTTCGAGGCGCGCTTGCCCTTCCTTGAGTGCTTGCACCTCGCCTTCGAGGCGCGCTTGCCCTTCTTGAAGCGCTCGGACATTTCCTTCGATCCGATCGAGCCGCACGTGGATGGGATTGAGCTTTTGGTCAAGCAGTTCGGCCATCATTTGCACGAGTTCGGCTTGCCCCATCGTTTCACCTCCTTTTCCCCATTGTATCATTGTCTCGGTCAACGCGATAGTATAGAAAAAGAGATTTTCTCCCTAATTTCGACAACGGCAAAGCTCAACACAAAGCCGCAAAATTTGCTTTTCACCGCGCGAAATCAAAACAAAAATCGTTTTTTGTCCATGTTCTAAAATCCGCTTCAGCGAGTGAACCTACGGTAAAGAGCCAGGCAGGCTGATACATAGGCAACCCCGAGCAAAAACCCACCAAGCACATCAGATGGATAATGCACTTGCAGACTTAACCTGCTTAAGCCAGTCAACAGGGCAAGCGCTCCAAAAACGCCGTAAATCGCGGCCCGCTCGCCTCGCTTCGTGCGCGTTTGCGCCAAAAAGTACGCCAAAATCAACAAGTAAATCGTCCCGATCATCGCGTGGCCGCTTGGAAAACTAAATCCACCGATTTCAGCATGAGGAGGTCGAGGCCGTCCAATGATATGTTTTAGCCACTCATTGATGCCATATCCCCCGCCAACAGCGGCCACAACCAACACCATTCCGTAGACGTCGCGGCGAAAAAACCATAAACCAATGACAAGCATAATGCTGATGATGCCAATCGTCTTTCCATCGCCAAGAAACGTAAACGGATCAAGCCAATTCCAATAATCAAACAGACGCAGCCCCTCTTCATCCATTCTCTCTGTCCATCCAGCGGCCACGCCTGTCCAAACAAGCAAAAAAAGGCCCAGACTCATAGCCGCGGTGATCCATAATCGTCGATTCATGTTGAGCATCACTCTCCTTCCATCTCTTTCTTTTCCCTCCAAACGAAAAAAATCCTCCTTAAAAAGCGATGCTTTTTAAGGAGGAGGGGATCACCACGGCAACTTCGTCTCTCCCATCAGGAACCGATCGACTTCACGAGCCGCCCCGCGGCCTTCGTGGATGGCCCAGACAATTAAACTTTGGCCGCGGCGGGCGTCGCCGGCGGCAAACACGCCCTCGATGTTTGTTGTATATTTGCCGTATGGGGCTTTCACTTTGTTGTTGGCCGTTTCAACGCCAAACTGCTTCAACAACGGCTGCTCCGGCCCTTCAAACCCGATGGCGATAAACACCAAATCGCACGGCCATACTTGTTCCGTCCCCGGAATTTCTTTAAAGATCGCTTTGCCGTTTTCATCGATGATTTTTTCCATTTGAATCGTATGCAGCTCTTTCACGCGGCCGTGCTCGTCTCCAACGATTTTCTTTGTTTGAATGCAATATTGACGCGGGTCGGCGCCGAATTTCGCTTTTGCTTCTTCATACGCGTAGTCGAGCGTAAAGACGAGCGGGTATTGCGGCCACGGGTTGTGGTCCGGGCGCTTGTTTGGCAGCGCTGGGTGTTTGCCGAACTGGACGACGCTTTTGCAGCCTTGGCGCAGCGCGGTCGCCACGCAGTCGGCGCCCGTATCGCCGCCGCCGATCACAATGACATGTTTGTCTTTGGCATCAATAAACTGGCCATCGGCAAAGTTGGAATCCAATAAACTTTTCGTCACGCCGGTCAAATAATCCATCGCAAAATGGACGCCCTCCAGCTCCCGGCCTTCAATGGCCAAATCGCGCTGCTTTTGCGCACCGATGCACAAGACGACGGCGTCGTACTGAGCACGCAGTTCGTCAGCCGTAATATCTTTGCCGACTTCGGTGTTCGTAATAAACGTGATGCCTTCCTCTTCGAGCAGACGCACCCGCCGCTCGACCACTTCTTTTTCCAACTTCATATTCGGAATGCCGTACATCAATAAGCCGCCGATGCGGTCAGCCCGCTCATACACCGTCACCGAATGGCCGGCTTGGTTGAGTTGGTCAGCGCAGGCGAGCCCAGCCGGGCCAGAGCCGACGATGGCCACCTTTTTCCCCGTGCGCGTCTTCGGAATGCGCGGTTTCACCCATCCCTCGGCAAACCCTTTATCAATAATAGCCCGTTCAATCCCTTTAATGGCAACCGCTGGGTCGGAAATCGCCACCGTGCATGACCCCTCGCACGGCGCCGGGCAGACGCGGCCGGTGAATTCCGGGAAGTTGTTCGTTTTCAACAAACGATCAAGCGCTTCTTTCCAACGGCCTCGGTACACCAAATCGTTCCATTCCGGGATCAAGTTGTGCACCGGACACCCCGAAGTCAGGCCGTTTAGCTCCAATCCCATATGACAAAACGGCGTGCCACAGTCCATACAGCGGGCACCTTGGCGGGCCAGCACGTCTTCGGAAAACGGCTGCGTGTATTCTTTCCAATCATCAAGACGGGAAAGCGGATCGCGCTTTTTCTCTTCCTCGCGTGCATATTCCATAAATCCTGTTGCTTTTCCCACGATGGTTCCCCTCCTTCTTTCCGTACGTATCCTCTCTTCTCTCATGCGGCCTTCCCGCCTGTTGGCCGATCAAAAAGCGGGCCCCGCGAAGCCGCGGAGCCGAAGCGGCGTCGTCACTTCGCGGCCAATCGCAAGCCACAGCGTTACTTCGCCACCGCTTGCAGCTGATGGACGCCGCCGACAGCCGCTTTTTTCTGTTTTGCCACCGTTTCAAACGCCGCCATGACAGCTTCTTCGTGCGAAAGCCCGGACTGTTCGAGCGTTTCGATCGTCTCAATCATCAGTTTGTAATTGCGCGGAATAACCTTGACGAAGCGGCGGACGTAATCGTCCCACTCGTCGAGCACCAATGCAGCCCGCGGGCTTCCTGTATAGCGGTAATGGTTTTCGATCATCCGACGCACGTCGCGAATTTCTTCCTCGTCTTCGAGCCGCTCAAACGAGACGAGCTCAAGGTTGGCGGTTTGCTGCCAGCTGTCTTCATCGGCAAGAACGTAAGCGATCCCACCGGACATGCCGGCGGCGAAGTTTTTGCCAACCGAACCGAGGATGACGACGCGGCCGCCGGTCATATATTCACACCCGTGATCGCCGACTCCCTCAACAACGGCATGGACGCCGCTGTTGCGGACGCAGAACCGCTCCCCAGCGCGGCCGCGAATGTACGCTTCGCCGCTCGTCGCCCCGTAGAAAGCGACGTTGCCGATAATGACATTGTCCGCTGCGGCAAACGGCGCCTCATGCGGCGGACGGACGATCACTTTGCCGCCGGAAAGCCCTTTGCCGACGTAGTCGTTCGCGTCGCCGACGAGCTCGAGCGTCATCCCTTTCGGCACAAACGCCGCAAAACTTTGCCCGGCCGATCCGGTGAAATGGAGGCGGATCGTATCATCCGGCAGCCCTTCCTCGCCGTAGCGCTTCGAGATTTCGCTTCCTGTCATCGCCCCGACCGTGCGGTGGACGTTGCGGATGGCGAGGTGAAGTTCGACCGGCTCCTGCCGCTCAAGCGCTGGCTGCACCGCCGGTAAAATTTCCGTATAGTCGAGCGTCTCTTCCATTCGATGGTTTTGCCCTTTGCTGCCTGTGCGCGGGCCATCGACTTGATACAAGAGGCGAGACAAGTCAAGATGTTTCGCTTTCCAATGCGCTTTCGCCCGTTCGCTCACTTTTAAGACGTCAACGCGGCCGACCATTTCGTCGATCGTGCGGAATCCGAGTTCCGCCATCATTTCCCGCACTTCCTGAGCGACGAAATACATGAAATTGACGACATGATCCGGCTCGCCGGTAAATTTCTTGCGCAGCTCCGGATTTTGCGTCGCCACTCCGACCGGACACGTATCCAAATGACAGACGCGCATCATGACACAGCCTAAGACGACAAGCGGAGCCGTCGCAAATCCAAACTCTTCAGCGCCGAACAAAGCGGCCATGACAACATCGCGTCCTGTCATCAATTTTCCGTCCGTTTCCAAGACGACGCGGTCTCGCAAACCATTCAACATGAGCGTCTGATGCGTTTCCGCCAAACCAAGCTCCCACGGCAAGCCGGCATGTTTAATACTCGTTTTCGGCGAAGCGCCCGTGCCGCCGTCATAGCCGCTGATGACAATGACATCGGCGTTCCCTTTCGCCACGCCAGCCGCGATCGTGCCAACGCCGGCTTTGGCGACGAGCTTCACGCTGATGCGCGCATCTTTGTTGGCGTTTTTCAAATCGTAAATGAGCTGGGCCAAATCTTCAATCGAGTAAATGTCATGGTGCGGCGGCGGAGAAATAAGCTCCACCCCTGGCGTTGAGCCGCGCACTTTGCCGACCCACGGATACACTTTGTTGGCCGGAAGCTGCCCGCCTTCACCCGGTTTTGCCCCTTGCGCCATTTTGATTTGCAATTCATCGGCATTGACCAAATAATGGCTTTTTACGCCAAAACGTCCGGACGCCACTTGTTTGATCGCGCTGCGGCGCCAGTCGCCGTTTTCATCTTTCACATAGCGGGCCGGGTCTTCGCCGCCCTCGCCGCTGTTGCTTTTTCCGCCGATCCGGTTCATGGCGATCGCCAGCGCCTCATGCGCTTCTTGGCTGATCGAACCGAACGACATCGCGCCGGTTTTAAAGCGGCGGACGATCGATTCAACCGGCTCGACTTCGTCAATCGGCACCGGAGGGCGCTTCGAATCGAAGTCGAACAAGTTGCGCAAAAACGTCAACTGTTCTTCATTGGCCAGTTTCGAATATTGTTTATAGAGGTTGTAATCGTTTTTCCGGCACGCCCATTGCAACAAATGGATCGTCTTCGGGTTGAACGCGTGATGTTCGCCGTTGCGCCGCCATTGCAGCTCGCTGCCTGCATCGAGCACATCGTCTTCATGCCGCGCTCCGAAAGCGGCTTCGTGGCGCATTTTCGCTTCTTTCGCAATTTCCGCAAGCCCGATGCCGCCGATTTGCGACGCCGTGCCGGTGAAGTATTCCTCAATGACATCGTCGCCGATGCCGACCGCTTCAAAAATTTGTGCGCCGCGGTAGCTTTGCACCGTCGAAATGCCCATTTTCGACATCACTTTGACGACGCCGTCAACAGCCGCCTTGATGTACGTTTTCGCTGCTTCCCGGTACGACAAGGCGATGACGCCGTTTTCTGACGCTTGGCGGATCGTCTCCAGCGCCAAGTACGGGTTGATGGCGTCCGCCCCGTAGCCGATGAGCGCCGCAAAATGGTGCACTTCCCGCGCTTCGCCGCTTTCGACAAGCAGGCTGACGTTCGTGCGCGTCCCTTTGCGGACAAGGTGTTGATGAAGCCCGCTTACCGCCAGCAACACCGGAATCGCCACATGCGTGTCATCAACGCCGCGGTCGGACAGCACAAGAAGCGCCGCCCCGTTTTCGATCGCTTCATCCGCTTTGGCAAACAGCTCATCAAGCGCCGTTTTCAAATCGTCGGTAAACAACGTCGGCAGCACCGCGCACGCAAATTCCGGGTGTGGATTCGCTTTTAACGCCGCCAGTTCTTCGTTCGTCAACAGCGGCGTCTCAAGGCGAATGCGCCGCGCCGCTTTGGCGTCCGGATGCAAAATATTCCCTTCTTTGCCGAGCAGCGTCATCGTTGACGTGACGACATATTCGCGGATGGCGTCAATCGGCGGATTTGTCACTTGGGCAAACAGCTGCTTGAAGTAGTTGAACAAGCTTTGCGGCCGCTCGGACAGCACGGCAAGCGGCGCATCCATGCCCATCGCCCCCGTCGGATCTTTCCCCTCCGTCGCCATCGGCAAAATCGTTTTTTCCACATCTTCAAACGTGTAGCCGAACGCTTTTTGCAGCTTGACAAGCTGCTTCGGCGCTTCGACGTCCTCCGGAATTTCCAGATCGCCAAGCGTGATCATTTGCTCGTTGATCCATTGGCGATATGGCTTTTCATGAGCCATTTCTTCCTTGATTTCCTGGTCAGAGATGATGCGCCCTTGCTCGAGGTCAACCAACAGCATTTTCCCCGGGCTCAGCCGTTCCTTATATAAAATGTTGTTCGGGTCAACATCGATGACGCCGACTTCGGATGAGAAAATAATATAGTCGTCTTTGGTGACATAATAGCGGGCCGGACGCAAACCGTTCCGGTCCAAAATGGCGCCGATTTGCTTGCCGTCGGTGAACGAAATCGCCGTCGGTCCGTCCCACGGCTCCATGAGACAGCTGTGGTACTCGTAAAACGCCTTTTTCGCCCCGTCCATCTGCTCATCCCAAAACCACGGTTCCGGAATGAGCATCATCGCGACATGGGCCGGCTTCCGGCCAGCGAGAACGAAAAATTCAAACGCATTGTCCAAAATCGACGAGTCGCTGCCGTTCGTATCCAAAATCGGCACGACTTTTTCCAAATCCGCGCCGAACGCTTCGGACACAAATTGTTTCTCGCGCGCCGCCATCCAGTTGACGTTGCCGCGCAGCGTGTTGATCTCGCCGTTATGGATCAAGTAGCGGTTCGGATGGGCCCGCTCCCAGCTCGGAAACGTGTTCGTGCTGAAGCGCGAGTGCACGAGAGCAAACGCCGAACGGAACCGTTCATCTTGCAAATCCAAATAAAACGCATCGATTTGTTCCGGCGTCAAAAGCCCTTTATACACGATCGTCCGGCTCGAGAAGCTCGCTACATAGCACTCGTTGTGTTCCACACATTTTTCGAATTGTTTGCGGATCACATACAGCTTCCGTTCAAACGCCAACTCATCAGCCACGTCATCACTTGCCGCGACAAACACTTGACGGACGAACGGCTTGCTTTGCCGCGCCAGTTTGCCAAGCTTGTCGTTGTCAACGGGCACGGTCCGCCAACCGAGCAGGCGCTGCCCCTCTTTCGCAACGATTTCATTGAATTTCGCTTCGTAATACGCCCGCTTCTCTTCCTGTTCCGGCAAAAAGAACATTCCGACCCCGTAGCGCCCTTTTTCCGGCAAGTTCATCCCACCGCACACCGTTTGAAAGTATTCGTGCGGAATTTGCGTCATAATGCCCGCGCCATCACCTGTTTCCGGATCGCTTCCTTGTCCGCCGCGGTGTTCAAGCTGGCGAAGCATATGGAGCGCTTTTTCGATAATGTCATGTGACGGTTTTCCTTTCAAATGAGCATAAAACCCGATCCCGCATGCATCATGTTCAAATTCCGGGCGATACAGCCCTTGTGCTTCCGGTAATCCGTAGTGTTTCATGCTGCCTTCCCCTCCCGTTCCGAATTGTCTGTAATATTCATTGTAGTTTTCAAAATTAATATAAACAATATATAATTTAGATAAAATCCATCTCTTTTTGCGATCAATCAAAAGGAGGGAGAAAAATGGAGCTGCGGCAACTGCAATATTTCGTGGAAGTCGCCCGGCGCGAACACGTCTCCGAAGCCGCCGACGCCCTCCATGTCGCGCAGTCGGCGATCAGCCGGCAAATTGCCAACCTCGAAGCGGAGCTTGGCGTGCAGCTGTTTGAACGGGAAGGGCGAAACGTGAAGCTCACCCCGATCGGCCGCCATTTTTTGCCGCACGCCGAAGCGGTGTTAAAGGCGGTCGAGGATGCAAAGCAACAAATCGAAGAGTATTTGGACCCGGAACGCGGAACGATTAAAATCGGGTTTCCGACAAGCCTGGCAAGCCACATGATGCCGATGGTCATCTCCGCCTTTAAAGCGGAGCACCCAAACGTCTCGTTCCATCTCCGCCAAGGGTCGTACTATTATTTAATCGAAGCGGTGAAAAAACGGGAGATCGACCTTGCCTTTCTCGGACCGATTCCGGTTCGTGAAATCGGCATTAAAGGAGAAATTTTGTTTTCCGAACCGTTTGCCGCCCTCCTGCCGAACAGCCATCCGCTCGCCCGCCGCGACCGGATCGTATTGAACGAACTGCGCCATGATCCATTTGTAACGTTTCCAAAAGGATACATTTTGCATCAAATCGTTATTGACGCTTGCCACCAAGCCGGATTTTCGCCCAACATTTCATCGGAAGGCGAAGATCTCGATGCCATTAAAGGGCTTGTCTCCGCTGGCATCGGCGTGACCCTCCTGCCGGAAAGCGCCTTGTCGGAAAGCCTTCTTCGCTACGCCGCCAAAGTGCCGATTGAAATGCCGCAAGTGAAGCGAAATGTCGGCATCATCGTCTCCGACCATCACGAGCTCGCCCCGTCGGTGAAAGTGTTTTACCGGTTTGTGAAAGACTTTTTCGCGGAGCTCGAGCGGTATCAATTGCGGGGGTGAACGCTCCCCCGCCTACGCTCACGTAGAAAAATGGGTTCGAGATCACAAAAAAAAAGACGCAGGTGCTTCCCCCTGCGTCTTTCCTTTCTTCTTCTGCACACTTCCCCTTTCCGTCGCCTTCACTCATCAAGGATCATTCAAAAAGAAGATGTGGAGAGCACCAAGTTCGGACGCTGCTTCCGTTCGATTGCGTCCGAACGTCATCCTAACCGCACGACCGTCCGGCCGCGCAGCTCGCCGCGCAAAATGCGCTCAAGCGCTTGCGGCAATTCAGCGAGCGAAATTTCTTGAACAATCCGCTCCAAATCCGGCTTTAAGTCGCCAGCGAGCCGCTCCCAAATGCGCAAACGCAAATCCATTGGACAATAGACGGAATCAACGCCAAGCAAGCTGACGCCGCGCAAAATGAATGGATGGACGGTTGTCGGCACCTCGACGCCGCCTGTCAACCCACTCACCGCCACCGCTCCGCCGTAGCGGATGCGGCTTAACACCGTCGCCAGCGTCCGGCCGCCGACCGGGTCGACCGCCGCGGCCCAGCGCTGCTTATCAAGCGGACGAATGCGTTCAGCCGTGACGTCTTCGCGCGTCAACACTTCCTTGGCGCCGAGGGCGCGCAAATAGTCGTGCTCCGCCGTTTTGCCTGTGCTCGCTTCCACCGTATAGCCGCGCTTCGATAGCATCGACACAGCCAGACTCCCGACGCCGCCCGTCGCCCCCGTGACAAGCACCGGTCCGCGTTCCGGCGTCAACCCATGCTCCTCAAGCCGGTGAATGGACAATGCCGCCGTGAACCCAGCCGTGCCGATCGCCATCGCTTCTTTCAACGTCAACCCTTTTGGCAGCGGCACGAGCCAATCGCCGTGCAGGCGAGCATATTCACTGTAGCCCCCGAAATGCGTCACACCGATTTCATATCCGGTCGCGATCACCTCGTCCCCTTCGCGGAAGCGCGGATGGTGCGACGAAACAACCACCCCGGCCAAATCAATTCCCGGCACGAACGGATACGTTTTCACAATTTTGCCGTCCGGAATGGACGCCAATCCATCTTTGTAGTTGACGCTTGAATAATGGACGCGGACAACGACGTCTCCTTCCGGCAAATCATCCATGGATATCGTCTGCACGCCGGCGGTAAATTCTGTTTCGGTTTTGTTGACGACAAACGCTTGAAATGCGGACATCATCCCTCTCCCTTTCTTCATGCATTCTTCTCTCATGTCATTCGACAACCAAACGCCAGATTCCTTTTCTGAACCAAAAAGCCCCTCACTTCCACCTGTGAGCGTAAGCGAACGATGAATAAACGTCTAATGAAAGGTCCTCCCTACACTTCCTTGATTTCTTTTGGTACACTGTAAACAAACGTATTCTTAAAAATGAAAGAGGGTGAAACAATGGGCAATATCCCTGACTCGAACAAAATTTACACGTACGCTGACTGGAAAACATGGGAAGGCCGCTGGGAACTGATAAATGGAAAAGCGTATAATATGACACCTGCTCCATCTTCGGAACATCAATTTGCCGTCGGAGAATTGTATTTTGCTTTGCGCCATTTTTTCCAAAACCAACATTGTTACGTCTTTACGGCGCCGTTTGATGTATTCCTTAGCAAAAATGAAACGTATGAAACCCCTGATGACATTGTCCAACCCGATATTGCCGTGATTTGCAATAAAAAACAGATTGTCCAAAAAGGATGTTACGGGGCGCCTGCGCTAGTTGTTGAAGTTTTGTCACCTTCAACCGCTTTAAAAGACTACAACGAAAAATTTTACACGTACCAACACTATGGCATTGCAGAATATTGGATTGTTGATACTGCTAATAAAATGATTCATGTATACCATTTGCACGAAGGAGCCTATCAACGGCATGCCACATACGGGCAACAAGACACGCTGCATTCCGCACAATTTGAGGACTTAGCTATTCCACTAACGTATGTATTTGGATGGAGTTAAAACGGTTCTGACCATTCAGTGTTCATGATCGATCTTTCGTCAAACGCACAGGAATCGATGATCGGGCAGCCGGCCCTAAGGCAGATGTCTAAGAATCTCCCATCTCGAAACCGGGAGAACGTCCAACCCTAGCGACAGCGGCCTGCTTCTATGTTTTTCCGAATGTCTGCACGAAGGCAAACAAAACACCAGCCTGTCGACCCAAGCTGGCGTTTGTTCTTCTTATTGAATGGCCGCTAGCGCCCCGCTCAAGACGCGGACCACAAACGAAAGTTCATCATCCGTGATGCAAAGCGGCGGCGACAAGGTGAGCACGTTGTTGTACCCGGCGACCGTCGTTCCGTTTTTGCCGATGATGAGGCCGTTTTCTTTGCATCGATGGATCACTTGATTGACAAGCGACACATCGAGCGGCTCTTTCGTCGCTCGGTCGGCGACCAATTCAATGCCGACAAGCAGCCCTTTGCCGCGCACATCCCCGACGTACGGATGGTCGGCCAGTTTCGTTTTCAGTGCCGAAAGCAGCCATTCGCCCGCTTCACGCGAACGGTCAAACAGACGCTCCTCCTCCATAATCTCGATGTTTTTCAGCGCCACCGCACAAGCAGCCGGGTGGCCGCCAAACGTATTGACATGGCGGAAGTAGTCGTATTCATCCGTTCCCTTGAACGCTTCATAAATCTCTTTTCGCACCGCCGTTGCCGCCAGCGGCAAATACGCGCTCGTAATGCCTTTTGCCATCGTGATAATGTCCGGCTTGACGCCGTAGTGTTGAAATCCGAACGCCGCTCCCGTCCGGCCGAAGCCGCAGATGACTTCATCGACAATCAGCAAAGCCCCGTGTTTTTCACACACGTCTTTGACCGCTTTCATATACCCGTCCGGAGGAATGAGCACACCGCCCCCGGTGATGATCGGCTCCATAATGACGGCCGCAATCGTTTCACTCAACTCCCACGTCATGACATCATCAATGGCCTTGACCGCCCGCAACCGGCGCGGGTCATCCGCCGCATCCGGGTCGCGGTACACATCCGGCGGCGGCACGTGGATGAACCCTGGCGCGAGCGGTTCGTATTTGTATTTCCGTTGCGCCTGTCCGGTGGCTGAGAGCGCCCCCATGGAATTCCCATGGTACGCCCGGTAGCGGGAAATGATTTTGTACCGATGATGCTCCCCGCGTTGCTGATGGTATTGGCGGGCGATTTTAAACGCCGTTTCGTTCGCTTCCGACCCGCTGTTGGAAAAGAAAATCACATACTCATCGCCTAACAGTTCGTTGAGCTTTTCCCCGAGCTGAATCGCCGACAAGTGGCTTTGCGTGAGCGGGAAATACGCCAGCGTCTTCAGCTGCTCATACGCCGCTTCGGCAAGCTCCTCGCGCCCGTAGCCGACGTTGACGCACCAGAGCCCCGCCATCGCATCCAAATACTGGCGTCCAGCTGCATCCGTCACCCAGCAGCCTTTCGCTTCGGCCGCAATCAGCGTTGCTTGAGGGTTATATGGCTTCATCGAATGCCAGATATATCGGTCGTCTTTTTCGAGCCACAGTTGGTGGGGTTGTTCCGTTTTCATCGCCGCTTGACTCCCCTCTATTTAGAATCGTTTCATGTTATAGCCATTATCGCTCAATTCACCATGCTGTTCATTAGACAGAGTGTAAAAACGGTGAACACATTTGCTCCACAGTTTGACCACTGCGTTCACTCCCAACCGCGACCGTAGGATATTTTTAAGCGAAAAGCTTTTTCACGAATCCGTCGTCTTGTCCGATCCTCCTCAATCAGCCCAACGCTGCACATTCCGATGTCTGTACGAAATCTCGTCCGCATCCATCAAGCAGTCGTACGCTTTGATCATCAGCTCAATGGCCAGCCGTTTATCAGGCGCCATGAAATCGGGGCCAAGGAAACTTTCCAGCTTCTCTATACGGTGATACAACGTTTGCCGGACAATAAACAGCCGCTTCGCTGTCTCTTGTTTCGAGCCGTTGCACTGCAAGTACACCTTGAGCGTTTCTAGCAGCTTCCCATTGTACTTCCTGTCGTACTCGATAATCGGCCCTAAATATTGACAGGCCGTTTCGCGCAGATTGCTATATTTATCTAGAACCATGATCATCCGATACAAATGCAAATCCTCGTAAAATGGACTGACCGTTTGATCCTTCAACCGGTTTCGAATTTTCAGCGCCTCCAGCGCGGCTCGATAGCTTTGATTCATGGCAGAAAGAGAGTTGACAAACGTTCCAACGCCTATGGATAAGGAGGGAAGACGCGTCCGTACAAAATCTGACGCCTTAATGGATTCAATTCCATCTTCGACCCGCTTTTTCCACGTGGACTCACCCCGCCAATCAAGGGCGATAAACGCCAGCTGCCGGCCTATCTCCACAGAAAACACGAAAAATCCTCGCTGCTCAAATAGCGAACGACATAAAAGCTTGAAATATGTCAAATCAAAATTTCCTTTTTGATGAGCCCTTTCCACCTTGCAAACCCACACAACTCCCCGACGGCTGTCAAAAGAGGGATGATGATCCAATAAAAAGGAAGAAATCTCTTGGTCTGAGTATTCCCCTTCAAGCCATCCTTTCAGCCACTCGTTTTCCTCCGTGCGCCGTTTCTCCTCAGCATAAAGGTTCCGCAATAAGTGTTGCGCCAAAGCAGTCGCAGTGCGATCCAAAATGAGAAGGTCAAACTCATTGACATCGCGGCCGTCAGGGAGAAGGGCCAGCTCCGCATACTCGGCGCCGAACAAAGAAATCGGCTTGACGACCGCATCTACGGGCCATCCGCTGTTCCCCGAACAGATGCTGGCCTCGCGTTTCTGCCTCGGCCGACATGGAATGTACTCCACATCCCCGCCCTGCATTTTAAAAGCCACGTGATGGCCTAAACAATCATGCAAACACGTTAAAATCTCCCGATGGTCATGAACGGTCAACAGCTTTTTGTTTAACTCTTGGGAATACGATTCAAGCTGGGAAATCATTTGATACTGTTGGTTGATCAAATGCGTATGGATGTCATGGGTGATTTCAACGAACGGGACTTCTTCAAGGAAAAAGACGATCGGGAAATCGTGCTGATCCGCCAGTTTTAACGCTTCATCAGGGATGGAAGAAGCATATGTTCCTAGTTCGATGCACAACCCGGAGGCATCGCATTCGATCAGTTGCCGAAGCAGCGATAAAAACAACGAAGCATCTTCCCGCCATCCGACTCCAGTGGATAAAATCAACTCTTTGCCCCGTAACAAATTGCTGATTTTCGTCACCTCGACGACATGCACCCACTTGACGATTCTGGACAACCCGCCTTTTCCAGCGGCAACAACGGCTCTTTCAAAATATTTTCTCCTTAAAACGTCAGCGACCGTAAGAGGAAAGCTGCATTCCATTCTTGCCTCTCCCCCTTTTGCTTTGTCTTTATTATCACAAATATTCGAAACTTTATAACTAAACTCCTTCTATAGCCGAGACGCCTATTGACAAATTGTCCAATGGAACTCTATTTTTAGTTGGCATTTTGTCTAATGTGTAGAGTGGATTTTTCCATATACACTAAAAACAACTGTTTAGTCAGACTATTTTATAAATTTAAACTCTTTCCGAAAGGGGGAATAGGGATGAATGATTCCGGTCTGCAAAAAGGATTGAAAGAGCGCCATATGGCTATGATTGCCATCGCTGGGGTCATCGGCGCCGGATTGTTTGTCGGAAGTGGAGCTGTTATCCATTCGACAGGACCGGGAGCTGTGTTTTCCTATGCCTTAGCGGGTGCTTTAGTCGTTCTCGTGATGCGGATGCTCGGGGAGATGGCCGCGGCTCGTCCGACAAGTGGTTCATTTGCTGCTTACGCCCATGAAGCAATCGGTCCTTGGGCAGGATTTACGGTCGGATGGCTTTACTGGTTTTTCTGGGTGATCGTCATCGCCATTGAAGCGAACGCAGGAGCCGCCATCATCCAATATTGGTTTCCTTCCATTCCGTTATGGCTCCTAAGCCTTATCCTGACTATATTGATGACACTCACCAATATTTGGTCGGTTAAATCGTACGGGGAGTTTGAATACTGGTTCGCGTTCATCAAAGTAGCAAGCATTGTCCTTTTTCTTATTCTTGGTTTGGCCTTCATTTTCGGCCTTGCACCGGGCAACGATCCGGTCGGCTTAAAAAATTTGACTGGTCACGGCGGATTGATGCCGCATGGCATCGGTTCCATCCTTGTTGGCATTGTCATCGTTATTTTCTCCTTCTTCGGAACGGAAATCGTCACGATCGCCGCCGGAGAATCAGCCGAACCGCAAGAAGCAGTATCCAAGGCAACTAAGTCGGTCACATGGCGGATTTTAGTGTTTTACATCGGCTCCATCGCCGTTGTCGTCACATTGCTCCCTTGGAACTCAGCGAGCGTGTTGAAGAGTCCGTTTGTCGCCGTGCTCGAACACGTCGGCGTCCCTGCGGCCGCCCAAATCATGAACTTTATCGTATTGACCGCCGTGTTGTCCTGCCTCAATTCCGGACTGTACACAACGTCGCGCATGCTTTACTCTCTCGCAGAGAAAGGAGAAGCGCCAAAGTCATTTTTGCGGCTGAGCAAAAACGGTGTTCCAGTGCGGGCGGTCATCGCTAGCACGTTGTTTGCGTACATCGCCGTCATCATGAACTACATCTCGCCGGACAAAGTGTTTCTGTTTCTCGTCAACTCTTCCGGCGCGATCGCGCTGCTCGTCTATTTAGCCATCGCCGTCTCGCAGCTCCGCCTGCGGAAAAAACTCGAACGCGAAAACAGCGATTCGTTAAAAATTAAAATGTGGCTGTTTCCCCACTTGACCTATTTTACGATTCTCATATTGCTCGTGATCCTCGCCTCAATGCTGTTTATCGATTCGATGGTGTCTCAGTTGCTGCTGACGTTGCTCATCACCGCCGTCGTCATCGTTTGCTACTTCGCCTTTGCAAGGCGCCGTCTCGACCCAACCTATGAGCCGGCGGCATCCACAATAGCGAAAGATTGATTTTCACCACATGAACAGGCGTCCATCGGCACGGGCGTCTGTTTTGTCTGTTCCGCCCTGCCCAAACGGCGGCGGAACAGACAAATGACAACTTTCCAAACTTCCGTCGCTGCCTATTACCTTCGTTGCCATTCCGTTGTATACTGACATTGAGCATAATTTCACAAATCAGGAGGCCTAAACATGATCGTCCACGAACTGACGGACATCGAACATCTATTCACTGAACAATTGCAGGAAGGCTACTATGTCATCCGCGAAACGTACCAAAACGTACTCGTGGAGCCGGAAGACGGCGACACCATCCGGCAAGTGGACGCCGGAACGGAAGAAGTCGTCACCATCGTATTTGATCCCGGCGACGAATACTCCCTCATTTGCCTTGACACCTACACGTTCGCCGACGGCATCCCGTCTTTAGCGGAGCTCAAAGAAACGATTGCCGCGGAGTACGACGTCTTTGTCGACCACCGCTGGGCCGCGCCGTCATTGTAAAAAGCGCCTGAAACAACGGACATCAGGGACTCGGAACATAGACGCAACGCCTGCTTTACCAAAGCGCTTTTCATCAGTCGAATCGAGAAGTAGCCCGTCCGCCTAGCGAGCGGGCTGCTTCGATTTCTTCTCGAACCGAAACACGCGAAAGCCAATATCAAGCTCTGTCTTTCCCGTTTCACGGACGATTTTCTCCCCCGCGCGGCGGATGCGCTCGCGGCCAATGTCGCAAATCGTCCGAAACCCCACCCGATACGCCTCGGACGTTTCCGCAAGCGGCTCGGGAAGCTGCACCATTATAAACGACCGCCGGCCGCCGTCTTCAGCGTTTTGCTGCATGACGGCATGGGCTGTTGTCGCCGAGCCAGAAAAAAAGTCGAGGATGATGTCATTGTCCTTCGTTGTCAACGCCACCATGCGCTGAATGAGCTTCACCGGCTTCGGGTAATCCATCACCGCCAGCCCATCGAACAGCTCCTTCAGCTCTTTTTTCGCCTCCTGCGAATGGGACACCTCATCATGCGTCCAAATCGTAAGCGGTGTCACCGTCGGCTTCACTTCGCTTAAAAACCGCTTCAGGCGCGGCACCCCGTTGCCGTCTTTGCCAAACCAAATGCGGTTGTCCGCCGCCAGCTCGGCGAAGCGCTCCTTTGTCACCCGCCAACAATACCCGTTCGGCGGCGAAACGACCCGGCCGCCTGGCGTCACGATGTCATAAATTTTTTCCGGAATCGGCGGACCGACCGACAAATCTCCTGACGTCCACGGCCCGCGCGGGTCGTTGTCCGGATTGGCATACCGCCCATCCGCTTCCGGATGGCGCGGCAAGCCGTACCAAGCTAAACGGTCGATATTTTTCGCGTAACAGAGGATGAAGTCATGGTTGCGCGAAGCGAACTTGTTCATGTTCACAGGCGAAAACGCCCGCTGCCAAATGAACGTGGCGACAAAATTTCGCTCGCCAAACAGTTCATCGCACATCTTTTTCAAATTCGCCTGTTCTGTATCATCAATGGAAATAAACATCGCCCCTGTCTCCGCCAACAGCTCCCGCGCCACCAAAAGGCGCGGGTACATCATGTTGAGCCAGCCGGCATGAGCGCGCGCTTCTTCCTGGATTCCGCTAGGAACAACGGCTTTCCCCTTGCGCCAATTGTCTTTGTACGTGAGCACTTTTCCGGTATTGTACGGCGGGTCGATGTAAATCATTTGAATGGTTCCTGCATGCGTTGCTCGCAACAGCTTTAACGCCTCTAAGTTATCCCCTTCAATATACCAATTGTTCGTCGTCTCCCACTGTTTGCTCGCTGCCTGATCCGGCCGCAATACTCCGGACGCAGGCAGCTCAGCGAGCCGCCTCGCCTCCGCCTTCCCCGGCCACGTGAACTCATATGCTTCCTGCCGTTCGTGACCGCCAAACACTTTCTTCAGCAACTCCCAATCGATGCCCCCATCTAAAACCGCTTCCGGAAAGAGCTTTTTGATCGCCTCAAGCCTTGCATCCGACACCGGTCTTCTCCCGCCGACGTTTGCCATGGCACGCCCTCCCTCCCCCTCCGCCATCTTGTCCGCAACGTTTTTTGTCCACGAAAAAGAGATCGTATTTCCAATATTTCGCCATGGCAAACCGTTTTCCTGCCACAACTCTTAGCTAAAAAATATCCCCGCCTCCTGCAAACGGAAGCGGAGCGTAGAACGTTTCATACGGAGCGATTCCCTTGTCAGACAAGAGAATCCGCCGATCGGACACGAAAACGGCTCTTTACACAAGCTGTCTTCGCCCCACCACCTTCTCAGCGACCGCTTGCTGGATCTCGCTCATATTAAACGGAATAATGACATTTTCGGCTAAATGGCGCTTGCTTTCAAGCAATTCATGCATCAATTCCTCTACTGTCCCCTGCGGAAAGTGGGAACTGTCCCTCGTAATAATATGGTAGACATACACGTCCTTTTGCTGGCCGATGCGATATGCACGGTCAGTTGCTTGATTTTCGACCGCTGGATTCCACCATCGTGTGTAATGAATCACATGGTTGGCACTTGTGATCGTCAAGCCGACGCCGGCCGCTTTTGGGGATAAAATCATAATGCCAAAGCCTTGCATTTCGTTAAAGCGCCGGACAATCAATTGCCGATTTTTCGCATCGCCATCAATCACTGGAACAGAAATGCCGTATGTCTCCATAAAGATTCGTTTTAAAAGAGAGTGCAGTTTGCGAAATTCAGTAAAGATGAGCACTTTCTCTCCCTTTTGCCGAATCGTTTCAATGATATGCATCGTTTCTTTCAGCTTCGGCACTTCTTGATAAGAGAGCTGTTCATATTTCGGAATGACCGCACCGGGATGGCCGTACAGTTGACGAAGTCTCGTAATCATATTCAAAATGGCGACCTGACCCATCTCTTTTGTGGCCAACATTGACCGGGCAATTTCCTTCTGTATGGGTGAAGCTTCAACATAAATCGGCGGAACAAGGTGTTTTTTAGGCAAACGGCCATCGAGAATTTGTTGCTTCGTGCGGCGCAAATAGTACGGTTGTAGGGCCACAAGCAACGCATCATAGTCCGACGTTTCTGCATAGCGGAAGCGAAATTCTTTTAGAGAGCCTAAAGCACCAGGCTGGACAAAGTCCATAATCGCCCAAAGTTCGTCTAAACTATTTTCGACCGGCGTGCCGGTCATCGCTAAACGGAAACGTCCTTGCATGGCGCGAATGGCGCGTGAGCGCTGGCTAGTATGAGATTTAATGTTTTGCGCCTCATCGCAAATAATCGCCTGAAATTCAATTTTCCCCAACAGAAGCTGGTCCGTTTTGAGCGTGTCATAGCTTGTCAAAACGATATCAAACTGTGAAATGAACTGCGACGAAGCGAGCCGCCCTCTTCCTTTATGAATATATAAACCGTCCAACAAGCTTGGGGCAAACTTTTCGATTTCCGCCACCCAGTTCTCAATAAGGGCTATCGGCAGGACGATCAACGTCGGCTTCAACCGCCCATTTGCTTTTTGATGCAACAAAAACGCAATGACCTGAATTGTTTTTCCAAGCCCCATATCATCGGCAAGCAGGCCGCCCCTTTCTTGCTCTGCCAAGTGACAGAGCCACTCAAAGCCTTCGATTTGATGCGGAAAAAGCTCCGCTTGCAGCCCGGATGGAACCGGATAGCGCCGGCATGGTGCCCCTTGGGCGCTGTCCATCTTGTATTCAAGTTGTTCTTCGTTATCTTTAATATCAAGAATATACCGGCGCTTCAACGCTTCATCGGCGTCTTTCGGCAGCTGCAGCAACTTCCGGCGCAATAAAGGATCTAGGTAAATCCATTTGCCGTTGTATTCGACATATTGCTGATCCGGATATTTTTCCATCAGTTCGCGCAATAACGTCTCATCGTACGGAACAGTATGCCCGCTCTCCTCATCAAACCATTGCATTCCGGTCCGCTCATGAAAAAAAGGGCGAACCCGTTCAATCGGGATAAGGCCGCGGACACGTTCTGAAAACTGGTCCAAATCAAATAAATAATCATGCTCAGGCAAGACGGCCGCCGGATTTTCCAAAAACAGCGGCACTTCTTCTCCCGTAATATGCCGTTTTTGCTGCAAATGCATCATATCAGCATGAACCTGCTCCGTGCTGACGAAACGGCTGCGCCCATGGCCTTTTTTTATGCTGCTGACCCGTTGCAGTCGTTGAAGATGGCGGGTTTCCTCCTCATTTCGTCCTTTAACGACAAGCTCGATATGGTCATGGCGGTGCACAGCAACGTCTATATCGTACGCATCAACGACGTGATACGTTTCGTTTTGTAAAAAGTGTTCAAGTTCAATTCCTGCTTCGTTGGCCAGCTGTTGGCAAATGCCGATTTTTTCATATCCTGATTCGTACGATCCCAAAAGCGCTTGTTTCAGCCGATATACGCGTTCCGGGAGCAGCATGAGACGGTCTGGCAGCACATAAATCGCCCCGGCCTGCTTCCCAACCCGATCTAAGTTGCGCCCGCCTGCATCAAACAGTTGCAAAACTAAGTCCGCTTCATGCGGCAACGAACGAAGTGAGAGCTTTCCGCTCACGTGCTCCTCGACAACGGGAAGCCCTAAATGTTGGAGCACTTCTTTGGCACTTTCGTCTTTAAGCAATTCATAATACTCGCTGTACGGCAAAGTCGAATCGACAAGGACGCCCGAGTCG
Organism: Geobacillus sp. WSUCF-018B; assembly: GCF_002809985.1. Taxonomy (NCBI): domain Bacteria; kingdom Bacillati; phylum Bacillota; class Bacilli; order Caryophanales; family Anoxybacillaceae; genus Geobacillus; species Geobacillus sp. WSUCF-018B. Next base: position 14,568 of record NZ_PIJF01000018.1, on the reverse strand, counting down.
TAAAGCTCCTCCCAAGCGACATACTGCTGAAATCCTTGCACTTTGTAATATTTTTCGATGTCTTCTTTGGCCATAGGCAGCTTCAGTTCGGCGACGGTTTTGCCGTCATGCAACTGAAACGAAAAATGAATCCCATCCTCATTCGGCGTCAAAACTGCCTTCATCATTTTCCGTTTCTTTTTGAAGAAGAACATCCCTTCTTACCTCCCAGCCGAGTTCGCGGCGAAGCCATTCATCAAATTTCCATTGCCACCCACCGTTATGGCGCAGCCAGCCGCCTGGAATTGTCAAATCTCTATCCATCAGCTCGGTTCGTTTCACTTCCCGCACTTTTCGCCACGTCTTGTTGGCAAACCGCTCGCGTTCGGCGAGCATCCGGTCGATTTTTGGCTGAAAATGGCGTTGGAATACGTCGGCGCGGTAAATATAAACCGCCCCAGTTCCGAGCACTTCCATAATGACAACGTCACGAAAATACATAATCAACGTCGTGCGTTCATCCGTCACAACGACATCCTCTAGATTTGGAATAAACTTTTCCCAATATTGAAACCGCTCATGATTTTTATTCACACCGCCGAAAAAGTCCTTCATCTCCAGCTTCATAATCCACTGGGCAAACCGCCGCTTTTCCTTTTCCCCGACATATCTCCATAGCATTGGTTTTCTGTGATACGTTTGCAACTTTTCAAATATCAATCTTCCGAGCGGCTTGACATGATTCAGTTTGCACTTTTTGATCAATGCGTTCGCCATTTTTTGTTGCTGCTCATTTGTCGAAGAAACAAACATATCCCGGTACAACTCTTGTTCTTTGAGAAAAAACGATTCATCGGCCAGCTGGAAAATTTCCATCAGCACGAGTTTAAACAACGGGAAATTTTTCGTTAAATAAAACGTCTCCAATTCCTCTAAAATGCCTTTCTCGCTTTCATATGCCGTCGTCGCCAAATATACAATCGGGTCTTTGCTTGACAAATAACGCCGCCATTTTTCGCTCTTTTCTTTTTCCATTCTTTTTTCAATTTTTTCGATATGAGAGGCATAAGCATAGCGTAAAAGCTTCCAAATTTCATCCAAATCACATGTTTCATACACCACATCGACCAACACACGAAAAAGGCGGCGCTCATGCCGAACGTGTTGCTGGATCACATCAATCATCGCTTTTTTCATCTCTTCCGGAAGCTCTTTTTTATATAAGTTTGGCAAAAGAAGCTTTTCCCGCCTCGACAACTGTTTGACCCATTGTTCGAATGCCGAAGCCGGTGCATCGACTAGCCCTGCAAACTGGTCCGACAACCGTTCAAGCACGCCCCGATATTTCTCATTGCTGTTTTCCATTGTTTTCCCCAAAAGAGGTGGACGCACTTCGCGCAGCCATCGTTTCAGCAATACTGGTTCATACTCATACTTCATTCGTTCACCAACTTTTCAATGGCTTTAATTGCTTCATCGTCCTTAAGACGGAATAAAAATTCAACCCGGCGTGATCGGTCAGGATCATACTTGCCGTTTTCATCCGTCAGCGGATTGCTGAAGCTCCGGCCATTTGCGGTAATGTACTTTTTCGACAGCTCCCGCTCTTTAAAATTCGGAAACTCTTTGCTATAAATATATTCTAAAACGGCGTATGCCCGTCGCTGTGACAAAGACATGTTGTACATGTACGTCCCATTTCGGTCGGTATGCCCTTCGATAATGATGCTTGAAATTTCATCTTTAAACCGATCCTGCAATAAAATCCCCATATACTTAGGAATAAATTGTTGCAAAAACGCCTTCCCCTCCGGAGAAATTTCCGCCGAGTTCGATTCAAACAAAACGCTGCCGGGAAAGCGGATGGCTCCTGTTTGCTGATCAATCTCAATGGCTAGATTCGACTTCTTAAACGCTTCTGTTAAAGCCCGAATGATCTCCGTTTTGACGCTGACAACCTCTTCAATTTGTTTTTCTTTCTCTTCTAACAATTCACGGTAGTCAAGGATGACAAACATCAACAACAAGGCAAACACCATCAACATGGCGCTCATTAAATCCGCATAGGACATCCAATAATTAACTTCCGTCCGTCTCCGATATTTCATGTTGAAGCCCCTGCTTTCCATTTATCCAGATGATCGACTAAGTCTTCCATATTCTCAATGAAATCGCTCTGAACTTCACTGAACTGATAAACGAGCCCGCTCACTTCCTGAACGGCTTTTGTCAACGTCTCATCAAAGTGTTGATACGTTTTGCTCAGACCGCTGTCAATGTTCTCCGCAAAATCTTTCATTGAAAGATGAAGGGCTTCTGTAATCTTCGCCAACTGTTCTTTCGTCATCGCCCAGTTTTGCTGCAGCGTCGCGATTTGCTCTGTCATCTCATTCATGTACACTTTCGTCGTTTGTAATGCTTCCTCCACCGTTTCATTTGTCTGCGCACGCAGCTGCACAAGCTCTGGAAGAAGCTGTTTTTGCGCTTCCTGCATTTTAAGCAGCTGCTCCTTCAGCTCCCGAACGCGATTGAACGTTTCGCGCAATTCGGAAACGAGCGGGGACAGCGCAGCCACAGCCGACTGGACATCGCCGAGCAGCTGCTGCGAATCATGCAGCGATTCTTTTTGAATGCGGAGAGACTCCTCAAACTTGTTCGCCATCGTTTGAAAGGACGCGGAAAGGGAAGATGCAGCATGAACAAGCTGTTCGAGCAACTGGCTGTAATGCGTTTCGACCTGCGCATTAAAGTGGGTAAAACGATCCACCAGATCGTCGTATTTTTGAGCGAGCAACTGGTTGCTCCGCATCACTTCTTGTTGGACTGGGAGATGGTCTTTTGTCAGCTGCTGCAACTGATAAAACGTTTCTCCTAATCCGTTCATTATGCCTGCCGTTTTTTGATAGCTGTCCTTCATCAGCTCAAGTTCTCCAGCCATCTTTTCAAACTGCGCAAACATTTTTTCCGTCCGCTCAAGCGTCATCGCCTGTCGCTCTTCCGTATAAGCAAAACGGCTTGTGAATGACTCAATCGTTTTCATCATTTCTGAGTGAAGCACTTGCGATTGTTGGACAAACTCTCTAAACTTTCCAATCGACTGTTGTGTCCCGCCTGTAATCTCATCAACAAGCCGACTCGTCACATCGGCGCTTGTACTTTTTGTCAACTCAATTTGCGACTCAAGCAGCTTCGCCTGCGTCTCCATCCCTTCATGCAGCTGGGCGAACTGGTCATGAAGCTGACCGAACGCTTGCTGCAGGCTGCCGTGCGACTGCTGAAGCGATAGAGCGATCGGCTGCATCGCCCTTTCAAGCGCATCAGTCAGCAGCGTCTTCAGATGGTCAGCCTGGTGGCGTGATAACTTTTCTAAACGGTTAAGAAACAGCTCCTCATCATCGGTGCTAAGCAAAAAGTCAAGCCGCTCGGAATGCCAGTCGATATTGCGCTCAAGCACGCCACTGATCCAGCGGTCGAACATCGTCCATATTAAAGAAAGCAACACGCCCCATACAGAAGTGTAAAAGGCGACTTTCATCCCATTTATTAAACTATCAATTCCAGACCGCAACATTTCTGTATCACTGACATGCAATTGAGCCAATCCTACTGAGAGACCAACGAAAGTGCCAAGAACACCGAGACTGACGTGAATGCTCGCCCCCATGTCCATCAATGTTCGGTAGCCCATATGATGGTACATCACATCAAATCCAAAAAACGGCTCTACATTAATGCGCTCATCCTCATTTTTCTGCGATACGCGATTATAATACCGCTCCCAAAGTTCTTTATATTTCGACTTTTTCACTTGGGCAAAAAGATTGTGAATGGCCTGATCAATCTCGTAGACGCTTCCATCTAAAGGACGGTTTAATTCCAAAAGCTTTGGCTTCAACTGGTTCATCACCGCAATCTCCCTTTGAATGCGGACAAACTGCCAAACAGCCATCACCAAAAACAAACTAAACTGAAAATAAAGAAACAAATCAGTAAAACCTTCATTTCCGATTTTGTTAATCAAGGAAAACAACGTCTCAAAAACGGTATACAACGTCCCTCACCCGCGCTTTCTATTGTGTAAAGTCATCTGTTGCTAAGAAAAATCCAATCCGTTCCATTCGTCCCCTTCGCTGTTCATCTGATTATTCACTGGAATGGCAAAAAGCGTTCTTCTCTCCGATTCTTACAAAATCATTTTACAGGCGTTACGACCTATCGGCAATATGTAACAAAATAACAATTATATAGATGACTTGGCCGTCCAAAAAAAATCGCCATGCCCTCCCTCCTCCGGCACAGAAAACAAAACGAGCCAACAAACGGAGAAGGCGGCATGGCGGATGGTGACTGCTTATGCGGTTTTTGAGTAAGAAAATGGGGGATTCTCGGATGCATCAAAGAATTTCTCAAGTTGAACAGCGCCTTGATTCATCCTTTTTTCCTGTCAAACTCAGCAGCTTCATAGAGTGTCCATGTTTTCCATCTTCGGACGACTGACTCGGTACATTTGCAGCGCAACACCGTCGACCATAAACGTTTGCGCTTCCCCATGACGTAAAGCGTACTGCTCAAGCCCAACCATAAAGTTGACTCCTTCACGGTATTCCTCGTTGCCGATCACCTGAAGCGGCGGCGACATCAGTTGGCGCGAGAGGAAGAGGATCGTCTTTTTCCGCGCCCGTGTAAGCGAAACGTTGAGGCGGTTCAAACTGTAGATGAACTCCCCTTCCATCACAGCCAGTTCAGGGTCGGCGACGCCGTAGCTAATGATCGCCGCATCCGCCTCTTGCCCTTGCATTTTATCAACCGTATCGACGAAAAACGGCGGGCGCAATTCTTGGCGTTCAAGCTCACGGCGAATGGCGCGGATTTGCGCCCGATGTGGCGAGATGATAAACAGCCCGTGGCGCCAAAACGCTTGATCGCCATCCGGCGTGTCATCATACCGTTTTCCATCACCATCAAGGAGCCGTTCCCGAAGCACCCTCGTTATGTTGGCCACCCAGCGCGCTTCGGCCTCATTTTCTTGCGTGCCGTGCGCACCATCATAAACGCAAACAACAAGCGGATAATCGGGGTCGATCGCCGCTTCCACCCATTCATCGGCAGGCGGAGCGGCGGCGAGCGCCAATGTTTGCTCGGCAATTTGGCGGTTGAACGCTGTATAGTCACGTCCATAAATCCGCTCGGCCGGGTAGCGGCAAAGCGCCTCGTTCATGCGGAAATTGTCCGTCAGTTGGCGGGTATACCGCTTCTCCACATCCGCGTCAAACAGCAGGCGGAAAATCGAGTCGAACAAGTGCGGTTCCCCTTCCGCGGCCGCATACGTCCCTTGAATGATTGGCGGCAGCTGGAAATGGTCGCCGACGATAAGCAGCCTGCCTGCTTTTTTGACATGGCGCAACGCCAACAGTGAATCGGCCACGCGGATTTGCGACGCCTCATCCAGAATGACGACGTCAAACTCTTCTAGACAGCCTTTTTCATACGCCCTTTGAATGCCGTACAGCGTAGCGCCAAGCACCCGATGCCCGCCGTTGCCCAGCCATCGGGGAAGGTCACGGTCCGCCACCTCGGCGATTCCTTTGGCGTTTTCCGTCTGAATCTCACCAAGTTTCGCGATATGGACGCTGCGCCGCGGCGCAAGCTCCTGAATTTTGCGCAGAACGTTTTCGATCGCCGCATGGGTGAAACCCGAAACAAGAATGGCAAGCCTTCGCCCCCGTTTTTCATACATTTCCATCAGCAACCGAAGAGCAACGGCAATAAAATGCGTTTTCCCGGTGCCAGGCGGCCCCCAGACGAGCGTCAACGTATGACGGAGAAAGTGGAGAAACGCCTGACGCTGGCTTTTTGTCAACCCGCTTCGGCGGAGAAGCGCCTTGACTTCCTCTGCATCCCAGTTGGGACGAAACGTTTTCCGATAGCGAATCGGATCGCGAATCAAGTCCAAGATGCGATGATTGTCCTCGTCCAACTGTTGCAACGCCTGCAAGACGCGCCGGGTGGTAAAATCGGCATGCCGGATCGACAGCCGATACTCCTCTCCTTCCACAAGCGGGAACCGGTCGAGCCATTTGGGCAACTCGAGCTTGAGTTCAGCTGTCTTGCCATTATCTTCGATGGCGCGAATGCGGACAAAATAGACATTGGCCCATTGGGGCGGCTTCCATTCGCTGGAATACTTATAATCTGGAAACGTCTGTTGCGCCTTTTCTCCTTCCTCATTGCACTCCGTCAAAAGCCAGCTCGCCTTTAGATCGATCGTTTCAAGCGCCTGGCGGTTGTTCAATCGGAACCGATCGCCGCCAAGGTACGTGACATGAAGCGTCACTCCGTTCTCAAGCCGCTCCGAAAGCGGAAGCAGGCGCTTTTGGCGAATATCCAAGTAGTTTAATAGCGCCTCATAGCGCGCCATAAACGCCAGCTTGGACACAAGCGGATCACGGTAATCAGCCGAATGAGGAAACGCAAATTTTTCCGGCCAGACCATAAGCGGCGAAGGATGGACGCTCTCGGCCCACGCACGGATGCCTTGAATGATGCTGTGAGCAGCCCAAAGGCGGCGGCTCAGCTCCTTCTCGACCGCTTGCCGTGTTTCCGTGTCCCCTGTTTGCCAGGCGTCGTGCAGCACATCCAGTTTCATGGCGTTTGTCAAGCGGAACGAAAAGCGCTCGCTCGCCGAGTACAGAAACGGCGAATCATGGTAGGCCGCAATATACCGCGACAAGTCTTCAAGACGGTACGCGACATGCGCCGGCAAGGCGAACAGCTGGCTCACAGCCGTTGTCAGCACAACGACAGGAAGCGGAACCATTTCGCTTGGGTGGTCGCTGGCACTTGCTAGTGAGCTGCTATGAAAATACGACAGCAGCCGAACAGCTTTTTCGTTATAGTCTGGATCGAACAAAAGCGCTTGAAGTAGCTGCTGCACATTGTCCCATTCATAGTTGTCGATGACATACACCTGCACCGATTTTTGCGACCGCCACTCTCGCTCCCTGTTGTAATCGTGCACCGTCTGAAGCAGGCGGTCCAGCGCATCGGCAAACGTTCGGCCGACCGCGTCGCATTCTTCCAGAGAACCAGCAATAACATGATGCATTTCCGATCCCGTTCCAAACACATCTGTTCCACCAACACGGTACAACGATGCCGCCGCAATCTTCCCCGTCAACGGATCGCGTTGCGCGGTGAGAATCAGACGGATGTCTTCCCATATCGGCATATGCGTCACCGCCTGGTCATACGGAACGACCTTTTCCTCCGCAATCGCCTCAAGCTGCGCTTCAAGCCGCCGAAGTTGACGCGCCAATCCAGCGTTTTGTTTTAGGACGTGTCTCGTTTCTTGACGCTCAAGAAGTTGGCGAAACTCATCGATCGTCTCCGGAAGCTGCCGCTCGCGGATAAAGCGGGACGCATGACTCGATAAGTACGGAACGAGGGAAATATGCGACTGTTTCCGCGCTTTGTCGAAACAGTAATCATAGAACGGGCACCATTCACAGCGATAATCCAAATGCCAAAACAGCTCATCAAGTTGCTTCCCAGCCAGCGCCGTCAATTCGCTAGCCAAAAACTGCTCAAGAAACGGAAGCAGCTGTCCGATATCTGTCAGCTGCGGCTGCTCGGTTTTGTACGTCCATATCCCGGCTTCGCGCAAATCGACGCTGCCCTTAACACCGTGCTCCTCTAACACCGAGGACAACATCAACGCGTACAGCGCCGTTTGCACGCGGTGGGAAATCTTTAACACATCTGATGATTTGATGTCGATGATGCGGAACACAAAGCCGTTTTGCCCCGGAATGCACTCAATCAAATCCGGACGACACGCCGCAAAATGGATGTCGTCCCGATCCAACCCGTACCGTTCGTAAAAGCGCGGCGGCGCGATCAATGTCGGCTGGTATAAATAGCGCTTGCTCGGCTGCTTCAGCTCGCGGATCGTCTCCTCTCCATCCAAATAGCAGTGGGAAATCGGTGCGCCAGGATCTCGCTCTCCCATCTTCACTTGGCCGGCCAAATAGGTCGTAATCACTTCCTCTTCCCACTCAACCCCTCGGCGCAGCACGCTCTCATGAACCGCAGGCTGCTCAAACAGCTCTTCCGGCACATCGAGCTCGCTGCGCCGTTCTTTCGCCAACGACTGAAAATAAAAATTCCGCTCGCACTCGTGATAAAAATAGCTTGCGATTTTGGCAGGAGAAACGTAAAGCATACATCGATCCCTTTCTAAAACGTACTGGCCGATGCCCGCACTGAGATTTGTCAGTTTGTTTATCCATTGTATCATATGTTTGTACGCTTTCCTATATACACCATTCGTGCTTGTCCGACAAGAACATATGTGCTATAATGAAGGAAATTAGAATGAAAGAGGGGCCAACCATGAGCGAAGAGATCCTCTTGCAACTGTTCAACCGCCTTGGTCATATCGAGAACACGCTGCACCTCCTCGTCGAAAGCCACAAACGGCTGGAAGCGGAACAACAAGAAATGCGAAAAGAGCAGCAGGAAATCCGAAGAGAACAACAAGAAATGCGAAAAGAGCAGCAGGAAATCCGAAGAGAACAACAAGAAATGCGAAAAGAACAGCAGGAGATCCGTAGAGAACAACAAGAAATACGGAAAGAGCAACAGGAGATCCGAAGAGAACAACAAGAAATGCGAAAAGAACAGCAGGAGATCCGAAGAGAACAACAGGAAATGCGGAAAGAGCAACAGGAGATCCGAAGAGAACAACAAGAAATCCGAAAAGAACAACAGGAAATCCGAAGAGAACAACAAGAAATGCGAAAAGAACAGCAGGAGATCCGTAGAGAACAGCAGGAAATGCGCAAAGAGCAAGAAGAATTCCGGCGGATCCAGCAAGCTCTCCTTGAAGGCCAAAAGCGGTTAGAAGAAGAACAAGCCCATATCAAAGCCGGCCAAAAAGAACTGTATGATCTGATGTCTGCCCTGCTTCACCGCCAGGATGAAACCGACGCCGCACTCGACGCCCTCGCGATGGACGTGCACAAACTTCACGGTGAAGTTTCTTCCATCCACCAAAGACTCGACTCCTTAGAGAAAAAAGTCGATTCCCATGCCCAATCATTCAATGAACAGCTGAACAACATCAAACTTGACATCACCTTCCTCTCGAACAAAGTCATCGAACACGAACGGGAAATCTACAAAATTAAGAATATCATTTTATGACGATAAAGCAGGCGGGCCGCCTAAGCCCGCCTGTCCTTTTATTTCAATCCTTCTTCCACCTGTTTGATCATTTCCGACACCGACGTCAATCCGCCGCCTGAGAGATACCAATAATTTGGATCCAAGTAGACAATGTGGCCGTTTTGATATGCTTTCGTCTTTTTCACAAGTGCATTTTCAATCGTTTGCTTCGCTGTCGGCTTTCCTTCTACAACGGCGTCGCGGTCAATGACAAACAAGTAATCCGGGTTTTTCTCGGCAATGTACTCAAATGATACGCTTTGTCCATGAGGATTCGTCACTTTCAAATTCGGGTCTGCGGCTGGCACGCCGAGCACATCATGGATGAGCCCAAAGCGCGAACCTTTGCCGTACGCACTCACTTTCCCACCGGTCGTCAAAATGATCAGCGCTTTTTTGTCTGCAGCCTTTGTCTTCACTTCTTCGATTTGTTTTTCAATATTGGCCAGTTCCTCATCTACTTCTTTTTCTTTGCCAAACATTTGCCCGATCAGCTTCATATTGTTTGTAAATGAATCCCAATAATGTTGAGTGTCAATCCCTATATACACGGTTGGGCCAATCTCTTTCAACTTGTCATACAAATTTGCTTGACGACCGGAAATAAAAATGACATCCGGCTTGATTTCGCTCAATTTTTCAAAATCCGGCTCCATCAAGCTGCCGACGTTTTGGTAGTCGCTGCTTTTATATTTCTCCAAGTATTTCGGCACGTTCATCTGGGGCAAAGCTGTCACCTTCACCCCTAGTTTATCAAGGGTGTCCAGCACTCCAAAATCAAAGACAACCACTTTCTCTGGATTTTTCTTGACTTTCGCCTCTCCAAGCTGGTGCTTGATCGTCATTTCCTCGGCCTGTTCCGTTTTCTTCTCGTCATTCTTCCCACTCGCTCCGTTGCTTGCATTCTCCTTATTGCCGCAAGCAACCAGTACGACAAGAAGCAAAGCAACCACTACCATCAGCCAACGCTGTTTCATTGGCTATACCCCCTTTGGAAATTCAAATTATATGTTGACGGCTTTCGTATTCACTCGACAAGGGGCGCCCTTTCTTGCCGATGTCAACATGAAAGCCGGCTCAACCATTTTTTGACTCTTCATCACAACATGTACTTGACAAGCAATACGGTTTCCTGCACAAGGATATGCAAAAATCACTGATTTGCTGATTTCCCCACACAAGCGTAAATAGGGTATGTTCAGAAAAAATCAAGTACAACTCTTGGTGAAGAGCCCATTTTTTACTTAATTGGAATCTTCTTCATATACTTGACTTTGATCGCGTCTCCCCGTCCCATGTTTGAATCTGAGACGGAGCTCTTCACCAAGCATGCCCATAGGCTTCCACAGCCCGCTTTTTCACTAGTCAAGATGGACGCTTTCTCATGGGAAATTGCTAAAAATACACACAGATGCGCCGATTTTCAATCGTCTGCACGCGCACATCCAAATCATAAATGCCGCGAAGCACTTCATCGCTCATGATCGATGAAACATCCCCTTCACAGACGACCGCTCCATCTTTTAACGCGACCATATAATCGGAGTAACAGGAGGCAAAGTTAATATCGTGCATCACCATCACGATCGTTTTGCCAAGCTCATCGACCAGCTTGCGCAACACTTTCATCATTTGCACGGCGTGTTTCATATCCAAATTGTTCAACGGCTCGTCCAAGAAAATATAATCCGTATCTTGCGCCAACACCATCGCGATATAAGCTCTCTGCCGCTGTCCGCCGCTCAACTCGTCCATATAGCGGTCTTGCAATGGCTCCAGCTCCATATAGCGGATCGCCTCACGCACATAGTCGCGATCTTGGCGCGTCAAGCGGCCGCGCGAATACGGAAAGCGACCGAACGACACCAATTCGTGTACCGTCAAGCGAGCCGCAATGTGGTTGGATTGCTTCAAAATGGAAATTTTTTTCGCCAACTCTTCTGTCCGATAACGAGCAATTTCCTTTCCTTCAATCCAGATTTCCCCGCCATCTTTTGGAATTAAGCGGCTCATCATGGACAAAAGCGTGCTTTTCCCCGCCCCGTTCGGGCCAATGAGCGATGTGAGCTTGCGGCGCGGAACAGATAAAGATACACGGTCAATCACGGTCTTCCCGCCGTATCGCTTCAATACTTGTTTCACCTCTACCATGCTTTTCGCTCCTTTAACAAAAGGTATAGAAAATAGACGCCTCCGACCATGTTGACAATGACAGACAACGTCGTCGAAAAGGTGAACACTCGCTCGACTACCAGCTGGCCGCCAACGAGGGCGATGATGCCGAACAGCGCCGCTCCTGCAAGCAAATAACGATGTTCATACGTTTGAAAAAACGCATACGCCACATTGGCGACTATCAATCCGAAAAACATGATGGGACCAACAAGCGCGGTCGAAACCGACACCAACACCGCCACAATCATCAGCAGCCGTTTGACGACCGTTTCATACGCCACGCCTAAATTGATCGCATGATCTTTGCCGAGCGACAGCACGTCCAACTCGTGAAGATGACGGTATGTATACAATGTCGCAGCCGCAATGAGCAGGCCTGCCGGCCAAAGCAAGTCTGTTTTTATATTGTTGATGCTCGCAAACATTCGATCTTGAATGATGGAAAATTCATTTGGGTCAATCAAATATTGCATGAAAGACGTCAAACTTTGGAAAAACGTACCGAGAATCATCCCAACAAGCAAGATGAAATATAAATTTTGCCCTTCACGGTGAAACAAAAACGAATACAATAAAACTGAAAAACCGATCATCGACCCAGCAGACAAGAGAAAGTGCAAGGTGTTGCCCATCATGGTCAACGTCGTCGAACCGAACAAAAACACCACAGCAGTTTGTACAAGCATATAAACGGAATCAAGCCCAATAATGCTTGGAGTTAAAATACGATTATTGGTCATTGTCTGAAATAAGACGGTCGAAACCGCCCCCGCCCAACCGACAAGCACCATCGCGACAATCTTTTCGCTCCGCGAGCGCAACACATAGTCAAATTCCCCTCGCAAGTGTGCAAACAAAAACAGCACGATCAATCCGAGCGCCAATACCACGAGCACAACCACTTTCATCCGATTAGACATACTGCTTCGTTCTCCTTACGAGCAAATATAAAAAGACACCGCTTCCGATTACTCCAACCGTCAAGCCGATCGGAATTTCGTATGGATAAATGGCGACTCGGCCAAATACATCGCAAATTAGCACAAACAAAGCGCCAAATATGGCTGTCAACGGCAATACTTTACGCAAATGATCCCCATAATACATCGTGACAATGTTCGGAACGATCAGCCCTAAAAACGGCAGCGTCCCAACCGTCAACACCTCAACAGCAGAAACAACAGCGACAATGAGGAGACCGGTGTAGACAATCGAACGGTAGCGAACCCCTAAGTTCGTCGCCATCTCCTCCCCCATGCCGGCGATCGTAAACCGATTGGCGTATACATAAGCGATTGCCATGAGCGGAACGCTCACATACAGCATTTCATAACGTCCTTGCATCATAACGGAAAAATCGCCGTGCATCCATGCGGACATCGATTGAATCAAATCATATTTATAAGCCAAAAACGTCGTGACAGAACCGACAATATTGCCAAACATCAAGCCGATGAGCGGAATAAAGATCGAATCTTTGTACTTCACACGATCCAAAACCGTCATAAACAGCAGCGTCCCCGCAAACGCAAACACAACGGCAATAGCCGCCTTCACAAGCGGCCCTGCGGCAGCGAATGCAATCATGGACACCAACAGGCCAAGCCGCGCCCAATCCATCGTTCCCGCCGTCGTCGGCGACACAAATCGGTTTTGGCTCAACTGCTGCATGATCAAGCCGCAAATGCTCACGCTTGACCCGGCGATCAGAATGCTGATGAGCCTCGGCAAGCGACTGATCAAAAACACTTCCCACGCCTCACGGTCGCCGGCAAACAGCTCGCGAGGCGATAAATCATGCACACCGACAAACAATGATGCCGCAGCCAAAACAACAAGAAGCACCATCCATTTTTTCATGTTTTCTCATCCTGTCTCCCGTTCTATCCCATCATACAAGTCGAATGACGATGCCATGTCCAGACTCAATTGCTTTACAGGTGCAATTATGATATTGATTATCTTTCCTAATTAAAAAGATAAATTCTGCTTGTGTTGAGAAGCAACCAGCACCGCCAAGATGGCTGTCATCTCCTCAATCGCTGTTCTTTTCAAGTCAAGCCATTCTGTCCGCATGCGGCCACCACATCTCACTCCATTCTTTTGAAAACCATGTTCCCACCCAAACCTCTAAAAAGAGAAGGATTATCATTTTCACATACCATATTTTAATTGATAAAAATTATCATTGTCAATATTTTTCATCGTTTTTTTGTAAGCAAACCGTTTGCTCGCCGACAGTCGCCTTCACCAATGGGCTTGACGCTAAAAAAAAGCGCCCTGCCTAAACGGCAGCGCACTTTGCTCCATTTCTTATCCTTTGACCAACACCGTTTTAATCGCCGTGAAAAACTCGATGGCTGCCCGCCCTTGCTCACGCGAGTGGGAGCTCGACTGCTTCATCCCGCCAAACGGCGCTTGCAGTTCGACTCCTGCGCTTTCTTCATTAATCCGGACGAGCCCGGCCTCGATGTCTTGGATGAACGCGAGCATCTTGCCGATATTTTGCGTGAAAATCGAGGCGCTCAATCCAAACGGTGTGTCATTGGCGAGAGAAAGCGCTTCTTCCAGCGAATCCACTTTGATTAACGCCAACACCGGCCCGAAAATTTCCTCGCGAGCGATCGTCATGTCGGGCGACACGTTTTCAAAGATGGTCGGCTGCACATAAAACCCTTTTGCCCGTTCCCCATCCGTCAAACGTTGGCCTCCGTAAACGAGCGTCGCCCCTTCTTCGATTCCTCCGCGCGGAACAAATACTCTCCGCGTTTCGGGCCGGACAGCTTCCGCCATGCCGCCTGCGCCCTTCGCGCCGCCTCAACCGCAACGTTCACATCCTCGACTCCGGACTCTTGAACGTAGCCGACGATATCATCGATGTTGGCTGGGTTAAGGCTGGCTTCGATTTTTCCAGTGGAGGAATGAATCCATTCGCCATTGATGTAATTCAAGTATGTTTGTTTTTCTGTTCCCATCTTCATAATATCTTCTCCCCCTTTCCATTCACGTGATCGCTGCATACGATCTTGGAAAAAATGTTTGCCCCTGGTCATGATCTGAAAAATACAAGTTCATAACACTACTATAATATATATAAATTGAAATAAAGGTTTTCTCCCGTTCCACGGCGAATAAATACAAAGAGAAAATAGGGGAACGGAGAGAAAATATGATGCCAAATCACAAAGA
>NZ_PIJF01000017.1:53011-53738 GCF_002809985.1 Geobacillus sp. WSUCF-018B | reverse complement strand
GCAAGCACCCTTGCAGGCGAAGAACATTTGCCCATCGCGGCGACCCGCGGACCTCCGCTTTTCGTCGCGCTTCGTTTCGTTCAGTTTTCAAGGAACGATAATGGAGCCTATCGGGATCGAACCGATGACCTCCTGCGTGCAAAGCAGGCGCTCTCCCAGCTGAGCTAAGGCCCCATGCGGCCGCTATCGGGAAGACAGGATTTGAACCTGCGACCCCATGGTCCCAAACCATGTGCTCTGCCAAGCTGAGCTACTTCCCGCTAACGCGCTCGAGAGGATTCGAACCCCTAACCTTCTGATCCGTAGTCAGATGCTCTATCCAATTGAGCTACGAGCGCAAGTGCCGAGGGCCGGACTCGAACCGGCACGGTAGTTACCTACCCCAGGATTTTAAGTCCTGTGCGTCTGCCAATTCCGCCACCCCGGCTAATAGGCAAATAAATGGAGCGGAAGACGGGACTCGAACCCGCGACCCCCACCTTGGCAAGGTGGTGTTCTACCACTGAACTACTTCCGCCCAAATCATTATGCGGGTGAAGGGACTCGAACCCCCACGCCCGTAAAGGGCACTAGACCCTGAATCTAGCGCGTCTGCCAATTCCGCCACACCCGCAAATATATAGTTGGTGGTGAGCCATGGAGGACTCGAACCTCCGACCCTCTGATTAAAAGTCAGATGCTCTACCTACTGAGCTAATGGCTCATGAGTTGGATAACACCCTAGGAT
>NZ_PIJF01000017.1:0-52949 GCF_002809985.1 Geobacillus sp. WSUCF-018B | reverse complement strand
CCCTTCCTCTACAAGCTTATTCGAAGAAGTCAAGTGCGTCGGGGCAACTCGCAGCGAACTCGAAGATGCAACGCTCGTTACTGAGCTAATGGCTCATGGTATATAAATGGTGGAGGATGACGGGATCGAACCGCCGACCCCTTGCTTGTAAGGCAAGTGCTCTCCCAGCTGAGCTAATCCTCCACGCTGTTGCCTAGCGACGACCTACTCTCGCAGGGGCGCTGGCCCCAACTACCATCGGCGCTGGAGGGCTTAACTTCCGTGTTCGGGATGGGAACGGGTGTTTCCCCTCCGCTATCATCACTAGGCAGTCAACAGAACAGACAAGTTACATTATAATCAAATTTGTTTGCTTGTCAATATCCTTTTGTGCGTCATTATTGACGTCTCACGTGCTATCATAATATAACACACTGAAGAAAGCTTGTCAACTCATTTCGTTTTTTGTTTTGTTCTCAAAAACAACATTGCTCATTATATACATTCTATGACTAAAAGTCAATCGTCGAACGAAAATTAGCGTTGGTACGTGTTATAGGCAAATGCGAGTGGTGTATGATGCAAATATGATTTGCCAAGACGATAGTAATGATCAACGATTTTCCGGTTTAGATCTTTCCATTTGTCTAGGACGGGCGGCAAATTGAGAAACTTTGCAACACTATAACTTCGTTCCTTTCGATTTCTCAAAAACCAAACGAATCCGTTGTTTTTCACCGGCCTTCTTAGGGGCTGGCAGCAGCCGGCTTTTTCTTGAATCGAGTTCTCATAACAAACTGTCCCCTGCCGTTGTTCGCAACAGGGGACGATCGTGGTTATTTATGGCGCATTTGCGGGAAGAGCAATACATCGCGAATGGACGGTGAATTGGTCAAAAGCATGACTAACCGGTCGACCCCGATCCCGAGTCCGCCCGTCGGCGGCATGCCGTATTCGAGCGCTTCGAGGAAATCTTCGTCCATTTCGTGCGCTTCATCGTTTCCTTGTTCGCGCTCCTTCAGCTGCTCCTCAAACCGTTGACGCTGATCGATCGGGTCGTTTAGTTCCGTAAAGGCGTTCGCATGTTCGCGCCCGACGATGAACAGCTCAAACCGATCGGTAAAGCGCGGGTCGTCTGGGTTTTTCTTGGCTAATGGCGAGATTTCGACCGGGTGGCCGTAAATGAACGTCGGCTGGATCAGTTTATCCTCTACTTTTTGTTCAAAAAATTCATTGACGATATGGCCGAACGTCATGTGCGGCGCGACTTCGACACCGTGTTCTTTGGCCAGCTCCCGCGCCTCTTCGTCGCTCATCTGCCGCCAGAAATCGACGCCGACATATTCCTTGATCGCATCGACCATATGGAGGCGCCGCCATTCAGGCGTCAAGTCGACAAGATGTTCGCCGTACTGGATTTTTGTTGTGCCAAGCACTTCCGTGGCAATATGAGCGATCAAGTTCTCCGTTAATTTCATGATATCGCGGAAGTCGGCATACGCCTCGTACAATTCGAGCATCGTAAACTCCGGGTTATGGCGGGTGGAAATGCCTTCATTCCGGAAAACGCGCCCGATTTCATACACTTTTTCCAAGCCGCCGACGATGAGCCGTTTCAAATGCAGCTCGATGGCGATCCGCATATACAGCGTCATATCGAGCGCATTATGATGCGTAATGAACGGGCGCGCCGCCGCACCGCCTGCTACGGCGTGCATCATCGGTGTTTCGACTTCCAAGTAGCCATGGCTGTCAAGATAGCGGCGCATCGATTGAATAATGAGACTGCGGGTGATGAACGTCTTTTTGCTCTCCGGATTCATAATTAAATCGAGGTAGCGTTGGCGGTAGCGCTGCTCGATATCTTTTAAGCCGTGGTATTTTTCCGGCAGCGGACGCAGCGCTTTTGTTAAAAATTCATACGACGATACTTTGATCGAAAGTTCGCCGACCTTTGTTTTAAACATCGTGCCGCGCACGCCGACGATGTCGCCGAGGTCGGAGATTTTAAACAGCTCGTATTGCTGTTCGCCAACATCGTCTTGGCGGACGTAAATTTGAATTTGTCCCGTCACGTCCTGGATGTGAGCAAAGCCCGCTTTTCCCTTGCCTCTCTTTGTCATGATGCGGCCGGCGACGGCGACTTCGATTTGTTGCTCTTCGAGTTCCTCTTTTGACAAATCTCCGTACAGTTCAAACAGCTCTTCCGCTTTATGCGTGCGCTCGAACCGTTTGCCAAACGGATCGACACCCAATTCCTCAATTTTTTTCAGCTTTTCCCTGCGGACGCGCAGTTGGTCGTTCAATTCTTCATGGCTCATACCTCATTCACTCCATTTAGCGATTTTTTACGAAAAATACTGCCAGCACCCGCTGGCAGTCTTCCGCTGCATGAACGTCATCTCCGTTGTGTGAACTACCCGCCACCTACGCTTCGCTTAGAGGTGGAGGCTTCAAGCGACTTGTGCGTGTTCGCCGAACGGTAAGCCACACACCAGAACCCTTTACGCTTCCCTTCGTTCCGAAGGTGTCCGTTCTAGCCATATTCTATCCTATTCGTTGGCTAACGCCAAACGACATTCATCTCCCACTTACTCACTGGGTTACACCCTTCGCGTTCCTTGAGGTGGGAGACTTCTTTCCGAAATCCGTTAAACGGCTTCGGCGTTCGCCGCCCGGCTTTCCGCTTCTTCGGCGACTTGAAGCAAGAGCGCGGCCAATTCGTCCCGCGTCTCGCACTCGTTGATGGCGTTGCGGATTTTCGCCGCCCCGCGGATGCCTTTTAAATACCAAGCCGCGTGCTTGCGCATTTCTTTCACCGCAATATCCTCGCCTTTAAGGGCGATCAGACGGTCCAAGTGCAGCAGGCAGACATCGATTTTTTCCCTTGGGGTCGGTTCGGGAATGAGCTCCCCTGTTTCTAAATAGCGGACCGTGCGATAAATCATCCACGGGTTGCCGAGCGCCGCCCGCCCGATCATCACGCCGTCAACCCCAGTTTCTTCGAGCATCCGCTTGGCATCCTGCGGCGTTTTGACATCACCGTTTCCGATGACTGGAATGTTGACGGCCTCTTTGACTTGCTTAATGATATCCCAATTCGCCTTCCCTTCATACATTTGCACCCTTGTCCGTCCATGGACGGCGACGGCTTTGCCGCCGGCGCGTTCGACCGCTTGGGCGTTTTCAACGGCGTAAATATGTTGGTCATCCCAACCGATTCGCATCTTGACCGTGACGGGTTTTTCGACGGCGTCGACAATGGCGGCGACGACATCGTAAATTTTGTTCGGGTCGAGGAGCCATTTCGCTCCGGCATCGCAATTCGTAATTTTCGGCACTGGGCAGCCCATGTTGATGTCGATAATATCGGCATTTGTATTTTTGTCGACAAATTTCGCTGCTTTGACAAGTGTTTCCTTTTCACCGCCGAAAATTTGCAAGCTGAGCGGCTTTTCGCGTTCGTCGATATAGAGCATATTTAACGTCTTTTCATTGTTGTATACGATTCCTTTATCGCTCACCATCTCTGCGCATACAAGACCGGCGCCGAACTCCTTTACGGTCAGGCGGAAAGCCGAATTGCACACGCCTGCCATCGGCGCAAGGACGACACGGTTTTGAATTTCCACATCACCAATGCGAAACATAAAAACGCCTCCTTTCTACCTGTTTGATTCGAACTTTGGCGGTGCCAGCTCCTCAACCGATACGTTCAGCCGCTCGGCGATCTGTCCGACAAGCGTGTCGGACGGCATCCGGTTCCCCCGTTCAATTTCGCCGAGAATCGAAACGGAAATGCCGAGTTCCTTGGCCAACTTTTCTTGTGTATATCCTTTCAGCTTTCGAAAAGCGCGAATACGTCTTCCCCATCTTTCTGCTTCCATACACGAACTCCTTTTTTGTCGGGTAGTCGGTCAATAATGTCTGCTAACGGTTCCGAAACGTTCGGTATTGTCAAATGGGAATTGATCTCGAGCAACGGGATTAAAACAAACGCCCGCTCCGCCATGCGCGGATGCGGAATGACAAGTCGCTCTGTTTCAATATTTTCATGATTGTACAACAAAATGTCAAGGTCTAACGTGCGCGGCCCCCAGCGAGTTTCCCTTTTCCTGCCAAATTCCTGTTCGATTTGTTGCGTCACGTCAAACAAAGCAAATGGCGACAAAGCGGTCGCCACCTCAATCACCATGTTTAAAAACTTGTCTTGGTTGACGTAACCGACCGGGTCGGTTTCATAGATGGACGAACCCGATGTGACAAAAATTCCCTTATGGCGATGAAGCGCCGCGACGGCTGAACGCAAATAGTACGCACGATCTCCAAGGTTGGAACCTAAAGCAATATACGCAATGTTTTCCATCTTACCGCCCCCTGTAGATTTCAACGGCGACATGCTGATAATGGCCGCGAATGGGCGGATTCGGCTTGATTACTTTCACCGTGCACCGCTGAACGGCGGGGAAAGCGGCAAGCAGCTCATCCGCGATCGCCTCGGCAACCGCTTCGATCAAGGCGAGCGTCCTCTCTTCCACGATCGTCCGACAGCGCTCGTATACTTCCGCATAGTTCACCGTATGCTCGAGACGGTCGCTCCGGCCGGCTGGGCGCAAGTCGAGCTCAAGGGCCACATCGACCAAAAACCGCTGGCCGAGGACGTTTTCTTCTCGGAGCACTCCGTGATAACCGTAAAATTCCATACCTTGAATATAAATTTTATCGATGGCCGCTCTCTCCTTTCCCGAGCATCGCATCCATCATTTTCGCCATGCGGGCGATCGGCAATACGTCATGGACGCGGACGATATGCGCCCCCTTCACGATGCCAAGGCAAACCGTCGCCCCCGTTCCTTCGACCCGCTCCTCAACCGGCACATCGAGCACATGGCCGATAAACCGTTTGCGCGATGTGCCAAGCAAAAGTGGGTATCCCAAAGCAGCAAACTCATCGAGACGCCGCATCACTTCCAGGTTATGTTCAACCGTTTTGGCAAATCCGATCCCCGGATCTACAATAATGTTTTCCTCTTTTACTCCCGCCTGTTTGACAATACGGATGCTCTCCTTCAAGTCGGCGATCATGTCGGAAATGAGATCGCGGTATGCCATATCGTGACGGTTGTGCATTAAAATGATCGGCACTCCGTACGAAGCGGCGACGTGGGCCATATCCGGATCGGCTTTGGCGCCCCAAACGTCGTTGATGATATACGCTCCCGCTTCAATGGCCTGCCTTGCGACCTCGGCTTTATACGTGTCGACGGAAATCGGCACGTCCACCGCATCGGCGATCGCTTTGACTGCCGGAATGACGCGCTGTAGCTCTTCATCAAGCGGCACTGGATCCGCCCCCGGACGAGTTGATTCACCGCCGATGTCAATGATGTCGGCTCCTTCCGCCACGAGCCGTTTCGCATGCTCGACCGCTTTTTCCACTTCATAAAACCGGCCGCCGTCGGAAAACGAGTCAGGCGTCACATTGACAATGCCCATGATCAACGTTTTTTGGCGCAAATCCAGCTCATGCCCGCGGCATTTTAATACAAAGGAACGCGTCATCGTTGCCATCATTCGTTCATCCTTTCTTTCAGTTCGTTCCTCGTCCATAATGTATCGGTAAAGCGGCGGTAATGATGTTGCAGCGAACAGGTCACCGGGCCATGTTTTCCGCTATAAGAGCGGCGGCCGATGCGGTGAAGCGGCACAATTTCCTGCAGTGAATTCGTAATAAAGACCTCATCAGCCTCCTGCAAATGGGACAGGGGATACGCTCCCTCTTTAATCGGGATATGAAGCCGTTCGAGCAAGGCGATGACGAACTGCCTCGTAACGCCGTTTAATATGCCAACAGACGGCGCCGGGGTGTAGACAACGCCGTCCTTGACCCAAAAAATATTCGAAACGATTCCCTCGGCTACTTGCCCGTCCCGATTTAAAAAAATGCCTTCCACATCCACACGGCGGCCAAGCTCCCACTTTCCAATTATATTGTTTAAATAATGATGCGATTTTAACCGTTCATCGCCTTCAGGGCTGTTCCGCCTCGTTGTTAAAACGACCCCTTCTTTCCCTTCTGGAGGGGCGGATGGCGGCAGCGGCTTCATATAGACGATGACGGTCGGGTTTCGGTAACGTTCGATCGGCAAGCCGAGATCGCCGACCCCGGCCGATACATTGAAGCGCACATAAGCGTCGCGCAAGCCATTGGCCTCGAGCAACTGCTCGATGATCGCCACCGCTTCGGCGCGGCCGAACTGCCTTTCGATGTGAAGCTCAGACAGCCCTTTGTTCAATCGGGCCAAATGATCGTCAAGCAAAAAAGGGTGGCCGCTATACGTGCGGAATGTTTCAAATAAGCCAAGCCCATATAAAAAGCCGTGATCAAACGCTGATAACTGCGCTTCTTCGCGCGGAACGACCGCGCCGTTGATATACACGTACATGACTGTCACGCCTTTTTATACGTGTTGATAAAGTTTTTCAACAGTTGCATCCCATGGCTGGTCATAATCGACTCCGGGTGGAACTGTACTCCTTCGATTGGCAATGTTTTATGGCGAATGGCCATCACTTCGTCTTCGTCCGTCCAAGCCGACACGATGAAACAGTCTGGAAGCGTCTCTTTCTCAACGATAAGGGAATGGTAGCGCGTCGCTGTAAACGGGCTTGGCACGCCGCGGAAAATCGTTTCCCCGTCATGGTAAACGGACGACGTTTTCCCGTGCATCAGCCTTGGGGCACGGATGACGCGGCCGCCAAACGCCTGGGCGATCGCCTGATGGCCGAGGCAGACGCCAAAAATCGGGATGCGGCCGGCGAAGCGATCGATAACGGCCAAGCTGATTCCCGCCTCATTCGGTGTACATGGGCCGGGGGAAATCATGATAAAATCGGGATGAAGCCGCTCAATCTCGTCCACCGTAATTTCGTCGTTCCGCTTTACGAGCAGCTCTTCGCCTAAAACCCCTAAATATTGCACCAAATTGTACGTAAACGAATCATAGTTATCGATCATGACGATCATCCTTCTCACCTCATGCTCTGAAATAAAGTCTCTGCTTCGCTCAGCTCTTTCGCCTTCCAGAGGGCAGCGGCTTTTTTCAAACATTCTTTGTACTCGTGCTCCGGGTTGGAATCGATGACAATGCCTGCGCCTGCTTGCACATGGGCCAGCCCGTTTTTCACAACCATCGTGCGGATGGCGATGTTTAGCTCCATATTCCCTTGAAAATCGATCCAGCCGATCGAACCGGTGTACAAACCGCGGCGAACCGGCTCCAATTCTTCGATGATTTCCATCGTCCGCACTTTCGGAGCACCGGTGATCGTTCCGCCGGGAAACATCGCACGAATAACAGAAAACGCATCATGTTCCGGAGCCATGATGCCGGATACGTGGGAAACAATATGCATCACATGCGAATACTTTTCCACCGTCATCCACTCATCGACACGCACCGTCCCATAGACACAGACACGCCCAAGGTCATTCCGCTCAAGATCAACGAGCATGGCGTGCTCGGCCCGCTCTTTTTCGCTGGCTAGCAGTTTGCGGGCGATTTGCCCGTCTTCCGCTTCCGTGCGTCCGCGCGAGCGGGTTCCGGCTATCGGGCGTGTTTCCAGCCGTTCTCCCTGCTTGCGGACGAGCAGCTCCGGCGAACCGCTGACAATTTGACATTCAGGGGTATGCACATACGCCATGTACGGCGACGGGTTAATGGTCCGCAGTTGTTTGTACACAGCGAACGGGTGGGTCAACAGCGGACGGGACTGGCGCACCGACAAATTGACTTGGAACACATCGCCCGCTGCAATATAATGTTGAACGCGGCGGACCGCTTCCATAAACTGCTCCTTTGTCATGGAAACCGATGGACAAGCCGATGAGACAACGGACGGCCAAACCGGCGGGCTGCTTCGCTCTTCAAGCCACAGCCGTTCATACATCTCCAACCGCCGCTCCGCTTCTCCTTCTTCCCCTTCATCTGCATAAGCGAGCAAATGAAGGCGATCGGTTTGATGATCGTAAATCGCCACATCGTCAAATACAAAAAACTGCATAGACGGCAGCTGCAAATCATCTACAGCCAGCGATGGAAGCCGTTCGATATAACGAGCGGCGTCATAGCTGATATAGCCGACCAACCCGCCTTGGCACGGGAGCGGCTCCCCCTCCCCCGGCGCCACACGTTGTGAAAACCATTGCTGCAGCAACTCGAGCGGCGGCCCGTTCAGCACCGTTTCTTTTCCACGATAGATAATGGACAGCTGATGCCCGGCGGCACGAATGATCCCGCTCGGATTGAGGCCGATGATGCTGTATCTTCCCCCTTGTCCGCTCTCCAGCAACACGTGGTGCCGCCGGCCGTATGCCAGTTGCTCATACTGATAAAACCAATCCCGCCCGCTGTAATGAATGGTCCGCTTCAGCCGCCTTCGTCTTTGTTTCATCACAGCCAACCCCTTTACGACGCTCATCATTATCCTTATTGTACAATGAGTCGGCGCTCATATCACCCATAAACATAAAAAAGTTCGACAGGGTCACCCCTGCCGAAAGTAAAGCTGCTTAGTCTTCGAATTGGTAAAGCGGCGTGCTCAAATAGCGCTCCCCATTGCTCGGGATGATGGCAAGCACTTTTTTCCCTTTGCCGAGCTCTTTCGCCACCTTCAACGCCGCATGAATGGCAGCGCCGGACGAAATGCCGCCAAGGATGCCTTCTTTGCGGGCGGCGCGGCGGGCAGCCGCAAACGCTTCGTCGGTTGTGACGGTAATGACTTCATCGTAAATGCTTGTATCCAAAATATCCGGGATAAATCCGGCTCCGATTCCTTGAATTTTATGCGGGCCCGGTTTGCCGCCCGACAAGACCGGCGAATCAGCCGGCTCAACCGCATAAATTTTAATGTTTGGATACGCTTCACGCAACACTTTGCCGGCGCCTGTGATCGTTCCGCCCGTCCCGATGCCGGCCACAAACGCGTCAAGCTGGTCGCCCATTTGTTCGACGATTTCTTTGCCCGTTGTCAAACGATGAATTTCCGGGTTGGCTTCGTTTTTGAATTGCTGCGGCATAAAATAGCCATGCTCGCGAACGAGCTCTTCCGCTTTTTCGATCGCACCACGCATTCCTTGAGCGCCCGGCGTGAGCACCAGCTCAGCTCCATACGCCCGCAACAGGTTGCGGCGCTCTAAGCTCATCGTATCCGGCATGACCAACACTGCTTTGTATCCTTTCGCCGCCGCGACCATTGCCAGCCCGATTCCGGTGTTGCCGCTTGTCGGTTCGACGATCGTATCGCCTGGCTTCAGTTTCCCTTCTTTTTCCGCCGCCTCAATCATCGCCAATGCAATCCGGTCTTTGACGCTGCTGCCCGGGTTCATGAACTCCAATTTTACATAAACATCAGCGCTGTCCTCATCGACGATACGATTTAATTTCACGGCTGGTGTATCGCCGATCAGTTCCGTTACAGAATTGACTGTGCGTGCCATGGTTCCACCCCTAATCCCGATTAATTTTATCGAATTTATTTCCAATGTATCAGCTATTAGTGAAATTGTCAATCATTTTCGCGTTTTCACCGTTTTTCGGCAAGTTGCTTCAGCTGTTCGAGCTCTTCTTTCGCAAAATGGTATGTTTCATTGCAAAAATGGCATGACGCTTCCGCCTGCCCTTCCTTGTCGATGATATCTTGAATCTCCCCTGGCCCCAGGCTGATGAGCGCATCCGCGATCCGCTCGCGCGAACAGCGGCAGACAAATGACACCGGCATCGTCTCCAACACCCGGACGCCGCCGCCTAATTGTTCCAATATTTGCTCCGGTGTTAGGCCGTTTTCAATCATGCGCGACACAGGCGGAATTTGTTTCAACCGCTCCTCAATGCGGCTGATCGTTTGTTCTTCCGTTCCAGGCATCAATTGAATGATAAACCCTCCCGCGGCCCGGATCGTGTAATCGGGGTTGACGAGCACGCCGACGCCGACGGACGACGGGATTTGCTCGGAAGAAGCGAAATAATAGGTGAAATCCTCACCGAGCTCCCCCGAGATGATCGGCACTTGACCGGTGAAAAAGTCGCGCAGCCCGAGGTCTTTGACGACCGTCAGCATCCCGTTTTTGCCGACCGCCCGCGCGACATCGAGTTTCCCGTGTTCATTCAGCTCGAAATGCACGTGCGGATTGGTCACATAGCCGCGCACTTCCCCTTTGGCATTGCTGTCGATTAAAATCGTGCCGATCGGCCCGCCGCCATCAATTTTGATGGTCAACGTTTCATCCCCTTTTAACATTGCTCCCATCATAACGCCGGCCGTCAGCGCCCGTCCGAGCGCCGCCGAGGCGGTCGGCCACGTTTGATGGCGGCGCTGCGCTTCCGCCACCGTCTCCGTCGTCCTTGCCGCATACGCCCTCACCTGTCCGTCATAGGCGAGCGCTTTGACTAAGTAATCTCCCATCTTCACCAAACCCTTCATCCTTTTTTCTCGGTGTTTTTCTCGTACAACAATTTTAAGCCTGTCAGCGTCAAAAACGGATCCACGACATCGATCACGTCCGATTCGCCGGCAATGAGAGGCGCAAGGCCGCCAGTGGCGATGACTTTCGGCGGAACTTTGCTTTTCGCCTTCATGCGCGACACGATGCCTTCCACTTGTCCAACATATCCGTATAAAATGCCGGCCTGCATGGCGCTGACTGTATTTTTGCCGATGATATCGTCCGGACGGGCGATTTCAATGCGCGGCAATTTTGCTGCCCGCGCAAACAGCGCCTCCGTCGAAATCATAATTCCCGGGGCAATAGCCCCTCCCATATATTGTTTATGTTCGTTAATATAACAATACGTCGTCGCCGTGCCAAAATCGACAATAATGAGCGGGCTGCCGTACAAATGGATGCCCGCGACCGCATTGACGATCCGGTCGGCGCCCACTTCGCGCGGATTATCGTATTTAATGTCCAGCCCGGTTTTAATGCCCGGTCCGACAACGAGCGGCTTTACGTGGAAATATTTTAAGCACATGCGTTCAAGGGCAAACATAATCGGCGGCACAACCGAAGAAATGATGATGCCGCGGATGTCGGAAAACTGCAAGCCGACATGGCTCAAGAGCGCCTTGATGGTCATGCCATACTCGTCTTCCGTTTTCGCCCGGCTCGTCTCGATGCGCCAATGGTGTTTTAATTCATCGCCGTCATAAACCCCCAACACGGTATTGGTGTTGCCGACGTCCAACACAAAAATCATGGCCTCATTCCCCACTTTTCTTCAATAAGTTCCTTTCTCTATCATATCATACTTGACTTTCCCGCGGAAAAAAACAGCGCCAACCTACGGGGCCGCGGCTAAAAAAAAGATGCCTCTGAATAGAGACATCGATTACTCCTCTTTCTTTTGAATATTGATTTTCACGTCGATGTCGCCCTTGCCTGCTTCATCGCGGCCTTTGCGGTCGGGCGGCAGCGTGCCGTGCTCAAATAAATGTTTAATTTGTTCCGCATCAAGCGTTTCGACTTCCAACAACGTTGTGGCGATTAGATCCAGTTTGTCACGGTGCTGCGTTAAAATCTGCTTCGCCTTTTCGTAGCACTCTTTAATGATGCGCTGGATTTCCAAGTCAATTTCGTAAGCAATTTTATCGCTGTAATTTTGCTCATTATGCAAGTCGCGTCCTAAAAACACTTGCCCGCTCGGTTGGCCGAATTGCAGCGGACCAAGCTTTTCGCTCATGCCGAACTCCATCACCATCCGGCGCGCGATGTTTGTCGCCCGCTGAAAATCGTTGTGGGCCCCCGTGCTCACTTCGTTGAACACGATTTCCTCGGCGACGCGCCCGCCGAGCAGGCCGGTGATTTTATCCATTAATTCGGCTTTCGTCATAAAGTACCGGTCTTCTTTCGGCAGCATGACCGCATAGCCTCCGGCTTGGCCGCGCGGAACGATCGTCACTTTATGCACCATTTCCGCGTCGGCAAGCACCATGCCGATGACCGTATGCCCAGCTTCGTGAAACGCGACGATCCGCCGCTCTTTTTCCGAAATGACGCGGCTTTTTTTCGCCGGTCCGGCAATGACGCGGTCGGTCGCCTCGTCGATGTCGCTCATGTCGATTTTCTTTTTGTTGCGGCGCGCTGCAACGAGCGCCGCCTCGTTCAACAAGTTTTCCAAATCGGCGCCGGAAAATCCCGGCGTGCGCATGGCGATCGCCTTCAAATCAACCGACTCATCGAGCGGCTTGTTGCGGGCATGCACGCGCAACACCGCTTCGCGCCCTTTCACATCCGGCCGGTCGACGGTAATCTGCCGGTCGAAGCGGCCCGGGCGCAACAGCGCCGGGTCTAAAATGTCCGGCCGGTTTGTTGCCGCAATAATGATGATGCCTTCATTGCCGTTAAAACCGTCCATTTCCACAAGCAGCTGGTTGAGCGTCTGCTCCCTCTCATCATGGCCGCCGCCAAGGCCGGCGCCGCGCTGGCGGCCGACGGCGTCAATCTCGTCGATGAAAATGATGCACGGTGCGTTCTTTTTCGCTGTTTCAAACAAGTCGCGCACGCGCGAAGCGCCAACCCCAACGAACATTTCTACGAAATCCGACCCGCTGATCGAGAAAAACGGCACGCCCGCTTCCCCGGCAACCGCGCGCGCCAACAACGTTTTCCCGGTCCCCGGCGGCCCGACAAGCAACACCCCTTTTGGAATGCGGGCGCCGAGTTCGGCGAATTTGCGCGGATCTTTCAAAAACTCAACAATTTCCACGAGCTCTTCTTTTTCCTCGTCCGCTCCAGCCACATCGCGAAAACGGACCTTCCGCTTGTCATCCGTATACAGCCGCGCCCGGCTTTTGCCGAAATTCATCACCCGGCTGCCGCCGCCTTGCGCCTGATTCAACAGAAAGAAAAACAAAATAAACATAATCACAAACGGAATGATGGAAGTGAAAAACGTCACCCATCCGCTCGTTTCATCCGCAGGCACAACTTCCACCCGCGTCCGTGCCGCCGCTGCATCAATGCGGTCCAGCACTTTGTCGCTGTTCATGACATAAGCGGAAAAATACTGACCTTCATTGTATGTTTTCAATCGGCCTTTGATTTCATATACGCCGCGCTCCGGCTTAATGGAAAACGACTCAACGTCCCCGTTTTCCAGATGAGTGATAAACGCATCGTACGTCATCGGCTCAGTCCGCTGGTTCGTGCCGTTAAAAAAGCTGACGACGCCGATCACGACGAGGAAAATCAGCAAATAAAAGATGGTGTTGCGGAAAATCCGGTTCATTTCTTGCCTCCTCCCATATGAAACACACTATACTCAATACTAGCATAGAAATTTGCTTAAATACAAACAATTCGGCCGGTGCACGACAATCGCTTCACTTTTGGTACACTTCTGGCTTTAAGACGCCGATAAACGGGAGGTTGCGGTATTTTTCAGCATAATCGAGGCCATAGCCGACAACGAATTCGTCGGGGACGGTAAATCCAGTGTAATCAGCCTGAATATCCGCCTTCCGGCCCGACGGCTTGTCAAGGAGGGTGACGATTTTAATCGAATTCGCTTTCCGGTAGCGGAACAAATCCACCAAATAACTGAGCGTCAACCCGCTGTCGATAATGTCTTCAATGATCAAAATGTCGCGGCCCTCAACCGATGTATTTAAGTCTTTGACAATTTTCACTTCACCGGATGAAACAGTCGCATTGCCGTAGCTTGACACATCCATAAAATCCATTTCCAAGTATGTATCGATATGTTTGAGCAAATCGGCCATAAACGGCATCGCCCCTTTGAGGACGCCGACGGCGAGCGGAAAACGCCCCTCATACTCTTTCGTCAACAAGCCGCCGAGTTCTTTGACTTTCGCCTGAATTTCCTCCTCAGTGATCAACACTTTTTGAATATCGTCTTTCATTCCCATCTTTTTTCCTCCTAGCTGTTC
Organism: Geobacillus sp. WSUCF-018B; assembly: GCF_002809985.1. Classification (NCBI taxonomy): domain Bacteria; kingdom Bacillati; phylum Bacillota; class Bacilli; order Caryophanales; family Anoxybacillaceae; genus Geobacillus; species Geobacillus sp. WSUCF-018B. The sequence continues at coordinate 39,023 of NZ_PIJF01000017.1, read as the reverse complement.
ATCGCCTCATAATGGAGCAGGATATAACGGGCTTGCCCGCGGTCTTCGGCTTCAAAAGCCGATTTTTTCAGCCCGGGCACCCAGAGAATGCGGCCGTCGGCATCTTCGACGATCGGCCAGCCATCCCTTTCCGTCCGCGGAACTTTGGCTTCAATGAAAATCTCTTTAATTTTTTTCGTGCCTCCCGTCCCTTTCAGCACCATCCGGTCGCCCTCGCGGCGCGTCCGCACGCGAAGCGGAAGGGACACCGCATCGGGGTCAACCACAAACGAATCGTTTCCCAGCCGTCCCTTCGGATAGTGTTCCCTAAATTCACTCACGATTGCACCACCGGTTGGGAGGGGCAATAGCGCTGGAACCGGCAAGTCAAGCTGATAGCTTGGAGCGCCGCTTTGGACGCCAAACGTAAACAAACAGCGGTCATACGAGCGGATCGCTTTGAGCCCTTTTGGCAAATCAATTTGTCCGGAAGGGCGGGCGCGTTCGCAAAGCATCAGTATATGACCGATATGTACAAAAGTCAACGCCGCCGGAACGGCGTCGTAAAGGCGAAGCAGCAAAAGCTGCAACACCCGACGCTGCAACGGCCGAGGCAATGCGAGAAACGGGCGGAGATGCAACACAACTTCATTATATTGTTTTTCCATTACTTTATTCAGCGCGTCGATTGCCAATTCCTCCAAGAACTGCTCATCTTCCGCCATCATTTCACTATATTGTTGAAATCGCTCATGCAAGCGCGGATTTTCCTGTTTCAGCAACGGAATAATATAGCGGCGGAACCGGTTGCGCGTGTAGTCGTCTTTTTCGTTGCTTGGATCGCGGCGCGGGGCGAGCCCTGCCTTTTCGCAATACTCCTCGATATCCGCCCGGCTGACGGCTAAAAACGGGCGGATGAGATACCCGCCGTGAAACGGCCGCTTGACGGGGATACCGGCATATCCTTTTCCTGTGCTGCCGCGCACAAGCCGCATTAAAATCGTCTCGACTTGGTCATCGCCGTGATGGCCGACAGCGACATACTGGGCTTGATGTTTTTTCACCAGTTCGGCAAAAAAGCGGTATCGACAGTTGCGCGCCGCCTCTTGGGCGCCAAGGCCCGTGCGGCGCTGGAAAGCGGGAACGTCGATTTGCGCCGTCTCACATAAAATACGGTGTTCGGCGCAAAAATGTTTCACAAACTCCATCTCCTCTTCCGATTCCCGCCCGCGAAACATATGGTCGACATGGGCCGCTACAAGGCGAAGCTTCCACTCATCGCGAAGCGAAAGAAACACGTGCAGCAGAGCAAGCGAGTCGGGGCCCCCGGAAACGCCGACAATGACTGTCGCCCCTTTTGAAAGCAGTCCGTGCCTGTCAATAAAGGCGCGCACTTTATCCATCATCGCCGAAACCCTCTTTACCCTCTTTTAGCTTCATCGTAACACGACCGCCCCATTTTCTCAAAACTTCCGTTTCTTTATTTTACTAGGTTACATCGACAGATGCCAGTATATATAAAAACCGTACGCGCCAAGCAGCAAGACAGCGATCAGCACCGTTTCGGCAATCCTGCCCGTTTTGCGGCGCTTGGCGGCCCGCCGCCCCGACCGGCGGTTCGGTGCGGCCGCTGCTGTCTTGACCTCATAGTGTGCCGCCACGCGGCGGGAAGAGGCAGCCAATAAGTCGCGGCGCATGTCCTCGGCCTTCGCATACCGGCCGTCAAGCGCATTTTGCAAAACTTCTTTATATTGGGCTAAAAAACGATCCGTTTCAATGATGGACAAAAGTTGCGCCCTCCCGTTCCCTTTTTTCTCGAGCGGCCCCGGATAACAGGCGGCAATCATCACCATCGCCGCCGCAAACAAATCGTACGACGGCTCTGCTTTGCGCGACCCGAGCCCCCAATAGCCGCGGTCATACAGCTCGGTAAACTCTTTGATCGCCCGCCCCTGCATCGTCGTCCCCCCGACATCCAACAGTCGGACGGACGGCGGCGGCCCGGTGACGATCAAATTGTCCGGCTTCAAATCACCGAATACCCATCCTTCTTCATGAAGCCGTCCGAGCACAGACAAAAGCTGCATAAGCAGCACCGGCGCCCATTCTTTTCCGCGCCGGCGGACGAAAGCGGAGAACTGCTCCCCTTCAATGTACTCCATGGCATAAAACGGAACCACCCTCCGGGCAAACGGGCTTTGCCAATCATCGGCTTCCAGCAAAGAAGGCCCGAGGGCGGCTCCCTGGACCTTGGCAAAACGGCGCAATATATTCATTTCCGAGGCTAGCGACGCATAGTCGTCGCTCAGTTTCAGCGCAACGCGGCGGCGGCCGCTCTCCGCCAGATAGACGACGCCGTTCGCCCCGCTGCCGAGCCGACGCAGCAACCGGTACGAATGGCCGTGCCATTTGCCAGTGATGACCGTGCCGGGCGGAAGATTACCAAGACGATCCTTCGATGTATGGCTCATCGCCATCATGAATCCAACTCCTTAGCGACCGATTGCGGCCGAAATAGGCCATCGCTTCACGCAACGCCGGTCCGGTCGGCGTCAGCCCGCCTGATGAAAGCTTTGGAAAGATGGTGGACAGCTCTTCAATTTTCGGCGTCCAATCCATCATTTTCTCAGCGTAATTCCGTTTGCCCGGGAAAATAAACACAGAAAAGCGATTTTCGCCCATGCGCGCGTTTAAACTGAGCGACAAGTCAAGGAGCGCCTCTTTGACCATCGGCAGTTTCGTCTTCATGCTTCCGCTCGTATCGATTAAGATGAGCACATCAAGTGCGGCCGTTTCCCCAAGTTCATCGACGACTTCCATCACTTGGCCGCGCTTGTCCGGCGGCAAGTCCTCAAGCGAAACGTCAGAACCAAAGATTTGTTTCAACTCGCGATTGACGAGCCCTTGCAGCGTCTGCGTCATCGCCTGGCGCGTCACCATTTGCACCGTCTGCGACAGCTGTTTCGCGTACACGATTTGGCTCATGCCGCCGCCGGCGGCAGCGATCGCTTCAATTTCCCGCCGTCCGTTTTCGTCAATCGTGTCTTGATCCAACACGCCGATCACGTTCACTGTAATGCCTTGTTCGCGAGCCAATGCCGCCATCGCAGCCGGGTCCTCGCCATGGTTTGAGCAGCCGTCCGTAATCAACAAAATTTGCCGCAACGTTCCCTTCCGCATGTTCGTTCCCCTCCTTGGCGAATAAGTATTACCATCATCGCCGCCAGGGAACATTTTTATACGCGCATTACTGCGCCTTTTTCATATACATATACGCGGGAATCGTCGCCCATTTTGGCGTGTTGTGCCGCACTTTCGCGACAACGACCGTCATATCGTCTTCAATTTCCCCGCCGCATTGGCGGATCACTTCTTCCATGATCAAATCGGCGACTTCCTGCGGGTCGTTCGTTTTTAACTCTTGAATTTTTCGCTTCATCCATACATCATGGTTCTCTACGTTCATCGGCCCTTCAAACACCCCATCGCTCATCATGATGAGCAAGTCGCCCGATTTTAACTGTTCGCTGACGACATCAAATTCGACCTCTTTAAGGATCCCCATCGGCAAGTTGCTCGCCTCTACCTTGATCACTTTGTTGCCCCGCTTGATGAAACTCGGCGTCGACCCGATTTTCAAAAACTTTGTCGCGGCGTTTTGCAAGTCGATGATGGCCAAATCGAGCGTCGCATACATGTCCTCTGTCGTCCGCAGCGCCAGGATCGAATTGATCGATTTAATGGCAATCGATTCGTCCATCCCTGTCTGCAAAATTTTTTGCAGCAGGCGCAGCGTCTCGCGGCTTTCGTAGTGCGCCCGTTCGCCGTTGCCCATGCCGTCGCTGATGGCAACCGCATATTTGCCGGTGCCGAGCTCAATCGTCGCATAGCTGTCGCCGGAAATGAGCTCGCCCCCTTTAGCCGCAAACGCGACTCCCGTTTCCACGACAAACGCTTTGGTTGAACCAAAGGCAACACGGCAGTAGCCGTTCGGGTAAGCGGCGCACTCTTCACGCTTGACAACAATTGTTTCTCCTAAAATGTCCGACAGCATCGGCGCGATCAGTTTTTCGCACTCGCCGCGCCCCTCGCAATACGGAATGCTCATTTCAATATCGATATTTCCCTTTTCCAAACTGTAAATATCGACGTGGCCGATTTCGATGCCAAACTCTTGCAAAGCGTGGTAAATTTGCTCTTCCTGCAAATAATGGTTTTCCTGTTCCTTTTGCATTTCTTTGGCGAAATCGTCCATCACCTGGGAAACGCCCAGCAACTGCTCGGCGACGAGTTTTCGGCTTTCATAAATTTGCTGTTTGAGTTTGCGATTCGCCTGATAAATGACCATCTCCTTTTCCATCGCGTCAACGACTTTGCCTGCTTTTACGCAATGGCGCTCCCATTCGCGCAGCAGCTGATGGTTGTGCGCCAATGTTTTTTCTTCGGCTTCATGCATCATTCGCTTCATATACGCATAGGTTGTACTAAAGTTTGTCACCCAGCACTGGGCCTTTTTGAAACACGTTTGGCACGTTTGCTCCGTAATATCGCCAAGAAAGTAGTCTTCTTCGCGCTCCTGATGTTCACTGTCATCTGACAATGGTTCGGGTGAAAAACTTTCTGCCAATGCTTGGAAGACGTTCGAAAACTGTGAAACGCGCTGGGCGGTCACGTCGCGAATTTTGCGGACGTATTGTTGCTGCTCATTGATATATTCGGCCGTACCCGGAATGTATTTGGCGATTTTCTCTGTCAAGGAGCGGGCCGTGAACAAAAACAGCACAATGGCGATGCCTGATTCAAGCAACGTCGGCACAAGCTCCGCCTTTCCATTCCCGTATAAACCCATTAACAACGTCGCGACGATAAGCCCGAACGCGACCCCAAGCTTTCGCCCTTCTTTAAGCAGCCCACCGAGCAGCCCGGCGAAGGCAAGCAAGCTCATTTCCGACAAGTTGCCGACGTTCGCTAAGCTCAAAATGAGGCCGGTGACCACTCCGACAGTCGAACCGGTCGCCGCCCCGGCGACAAATGCGAACAGCAGCACGAGATAACGCGACATCACATGCTCAAGCGACAAGCCATACGCCGACCAACCGATCATCCCTGTCAACATCGAGGCAAGCAAAATAATCAATGAAATGATTTCCTCAGCCCGCAAGGCATGTTTGTGTTTCCGGACCGTCAGCAAAGGGATGCTTTGCATAAAAATCAGTGTAAGCACAAGCGAAAGCCCGGCTTCGACAACCGCCATGGCCGTCCCGTAAACCGTCCGCTCCCCGACCCAGTAGTAGGAGATCAGCCATTTCGCTGCCAATGAGACCGCAAAGACGACGAACGGGACGATTTTTAACGATTCGCTGATCACCCTGCGCACCCATCCGTAAATAAAGAGAAAGCCGAAAATGGAAACGCCGACAAACAGCAAAACATCGAACGACAGTGTCAACGCGCCGGCCATTAGGGCAATCAAAGCAAAGGCCGCCTTGTCACGGCGCAACATATAGACGGAAACGAAAAACGGCAGCGCAAACGGGGTCAGCTTCGCCAAAATGAGTGCTCGTCCAAGCAAAAAGCCGACGAGAAGAAGCAAAAATCCTTGATGGACGAACAAGTGGCCAAGGCGCAGCTTCACATGGCGTATCCAACGCGATACGGTTGCTTGCGTGTCATGAATCGGCACTTCCGAAATGCGGCGCACCGTCCCTCTTTCTACTCTTTCCATTCCCGATCCTCTCCTTTGCTTTTCTATTACCCCCTATTATATATTTGAAATTGCCAAAAATTTGTCAAAATAACGGAGAAAAATAAAAAATCGTTCGACGTTTTTCCCGACAATGTGCAGGCAACGTTTTTGTTCCGACAGAAGCAGACAAAAACGAAAAACGAGCATGTCGCTTCATGGCGCATGCTCGTTCGTCAATGATGATGACCCGTACGGGATTCGAACCCGTGTTACCGCCGTGAAAGGGCGGTGTCTTAACCACTTGACCAACGGGCCATATTGAATTTTGGTGGCGGTGGAGGGGATCGAACCCCCGACCTCACGGGTATGAACCGTACGCTCTAGCCAGCTGAGCTACACCGCCGTGTGGCAACAGTTAATATAATACTGGAGCCCATACCGATTGTCAATATGTATCGTTCAGGAAAATACACCCTTTCTTTCGCCAAACCCAACAAAGAAGCATCCATGACCATGGATGCTTTGTTGTCCCCCTATTCGTCATCTTTCCGGCATTCATTCAGCAGCAAGTTACCCGCGTCTCGCTCCACGACCTCCCCGCTTCGATTCGGTATGGCGGCGCAGCGACGCCAATCGGTCTTCACTCTCTTTCAGGAAACGGCTGATTTTTTGCTCTAAGCTGTCAGCCGCAGAGCGGTCGTGCGCCCGGCGCGGCCGCTGCGAAGAAGGCGTATCCTTTGCTTTGCGAATGGACAAGCCGATCTTTCCGTCTTGGCCGACGTTAATGACTTTTACATACACCGTGTCGCCGACTTTCAAATGGTCGTTGATATCTTTGACGTAGTTATCGGCTACCTCGCTGATATGAACGAGTCCTGTCACACCTTCCGGCAGCTCCACAAACGCCCCGAATTTCGTAATGCCTGTGACTTTGCCTTGTAACTTGCTGCCTACTTCAATCGACATAAAAAAAGTGCTCCTCCTTAAAACGCTTTAAAGATGGTGTTGCTTTCATTATAGCGAATAAAAAAAATAAGTGTCAATATGACGAATGCCCGTATTGAACGGGCATTGGAGGGATTTGTTACTTTTCGGGCAACACAAAAATAATTTCCCCATCCTTTGACAAATAATATTTTTTTCGCGCCAGCTCAGCGATGTAGTCATCATCATGCAGCCTTTTCATTTCCTCTTTCAGCTGCTTTTCCTGGCGTTCCAGTTCCGCAAGCTGTTTGGTCAACCTTTCTTTTTCCGCCCTTTTCGCGTCAACCGTCTTTGCCTGCAGGTGCAAAGCATAGACAAGGACGGAGGCGACCACGGCCAACAGCAACGACCAAAAGGCAAAACGGATGGCCAAAATTCGCCGTCTTCGCGACGCCCTCCGCTGTTTCTCCTCCTGCTCGGCCGCATACGTCGATGCCAGCTTCGTCACGTTTGTTCTCCTGGGCATGTTCATTGCCTTTGCACCTCTTTTACTTTCGCCATTTCGCAAGCCACATGCCTATTTTCTCTTGTGTATTCTTGATTTGTCCAGCAAATCCCTTCAAACGGCGAAAAAATTTTTCCACCCAAGCCCGGCGGGACGGCGGAATCCGCCGCCAAACGGCGATGCCCGTCCAACGAAACGGGGCAAACAGAAGAACAACGGCTTTCCAAACCGCAAGCAACAAAAATCGTCCCGTCCATATCACAAGCCGCCAAGCAAACAAAAGAAGCGCAAGCGCCATTTGCCCGAGAAGAACGAGCGGGCGGATCACGATGTAACGGAACAGCTGGGCGATGATGTTCCCGGTTCTGACCGCCAGCTGAATGAGCCATTCCAGCACCCGAACGTACAACGAACGGAGCAGGCTTTGATAGGCGGCATAGCCGCACAACAGCGCCAAAAACAGATAAAAGCGAAGCTCGCCATTGTTGACGAGCAGCAACACATAAAATACGAGAAGCGCCTGCACCGCCCAAAACAGTACATCGTTCACGAAAACGAGCCAGTGCGCCCGTTCACGCCGGTTGAGAAACCGATTGTACGTGTCCAGCGCCATGCCGAGCCAGCCCCCCATGCCAATCATCGCGAGCATGGTGAGGAACTGTGTGGTGATGGTCATTTGAACAACTTGCTAAAGAATCCTTTAGCCTTCTCCTGATGATCGTCTAAGTAAACAAGGTCAAAAATGCGCCCTTTAATCGAAACGACGCCTTTGTCGACATCTAAGTTTTTCATTTGCAAATTCTGCCCGCGGATCGCCAAAAAACCCATGACCGTCTCAAGCAAAAACTCCTCATTGTCAAAGCTTTCCACTTGTTTGACCCCGGTAATGTCAAGGAGGCGCCGGCCGCGCATGATCACGTCGTGTTCTTGGACCGGGCCTTTGTTCGTGTTTCCGCCAAATTCCTCATGTCGGTTCATGTTCATCCCCCGCATTTCCGATTTAGAATGAAAGCCGGCTAGGCCGCCCGTTGTTTCTCATCTGCTGTCTGTACCATATGTATGTCAGCGGGGGATCGTTTAGAACAAGCCTTAAGGACAAAGTGAACCCCCACCGCCTGCGCTTCGCTTAGAGGCGGGGGCTTCCAGCGCCTTGTGCGTGCTCCGCTGAACGGCAGCCCTGCACAGGAATCCTTGACGCTTCCCTTCGTTCCGAAGGAGCCCGTTCGAACAAGAACCGAATGATATTCAATTGGCGATTGCCGGCCGAAATTCACTTCCCCCTATTCACTAGGCTTCGCCCTTCGCGCTCCCTGAGATAGGAGACGTCTTTCGGAAATCCGTTAAACGCCGCCTTGATCCGGATCAGGGGCCGTCCGTTCCTCGCGAACGAGCTCGTACATTTCGGCTGCCTCTTCTTTTTTCACCGTTTCTTTTACGCTAGTCACTTTTACCGTTACCCGTTTTTGCCCGAACTGAATCGTCAGTTCATCGCCGATTTTTACATCTGAACTTGCCTTCGCGACGTGGCCGTTGATCCACACCCGGCCTTGGTCGGCGACTTCTTTTGCCAATGTGCGGCGTTTAATGAGGCGGGATACTTTTAAAAATTTATCAAGGCGCATGCCCTTTCCCCCTTACTGTTCGTTTTCTTTTGCTTCTTCCCAAAAGCGGTCGAGCTCAGCGAGCGAGAACGATGTGATCGGTCGGCCGCTTTTTCGCACTTGCTCCTCAATGTAGGCGAAGCGGCGGGCGAATTTGTCGTTCGCCATCTGCAATGCTTCTTCGGGCTGAATATCATAATAGCGGGCAAGGTTGATAAGCGCAAACAATACGTCGCCGAACTCGCTGACGAGCGCCGCGCGGCGGCCGCCCGACGCTTCAGCCCGGAACTCCGCCATTTCTTCCTCTACCTTTTCCCAAATGGGAGCGGCATCGTCCCAGTCAAAGCCGACGTTTGCTGCTTTTTTCTGCAGCTCATACGCCCGCATCGTCCCCGGCAGGCTTTTTGGAACATCCGCTAAAATCGACGCTGGCCGGCCGGTCCCTTTTTCCTTCTCCTTAATTTTTTCCCAGTTCGCTGTAACTTGCTCAGCTGTTTCAGCCGTTGCATCGCCAAATACGTGCGGATGGCGGCGAATCATCTTCGCGGTCAATGTCCGGATGACGTCATCAATCGAAAACATCCCACGGTCAGCGCCGATCTGGGCATGGAGCATCACTTGCAGCAGCACGTCACCGAGCTCTTCGACCATATGGTCATCGTCATCATCGTCAATGGCTTCAAGCAACTCATACGCCTCTTCAAGCAAGTACCGCTTCAGCGACGCATGCGTCTGCTTCCGGTCCCACGGGCAGCCGTGCGGCCCTCTCAACGTCGCGATGACGCGGCGCAACGTTTCAAACCGATGGTATAGCAGCGGCTCATCCTTGACCGGCGGCACATAGACGCTCGTTAAATTGTCAAGCGCCGCCTGACGGTCCAATTCATAGAGCGGCACTTGCTTCACTTGTTCGCTCTTCGTCCCGGCCGCGGTCACAATATAGACCGGATAGTCGTCCGGAAGCTGTTCCATCAGCGACAGTTTCACATTTGAAGCGACGAACGGGTCGTACACTTGGCAAAAGACAGCATGCAGCGATGGCGACCATTCGTCCCCTTGGAAAGCGGTCGCATCCAACAGCTGAAACCCCTCGATTGGATCAATGCGCACCGCTGTAAACAACGCATCTAAAAAGCTTTGCCCGCCCTCGATGACCACCCGGCAATCGCCGCGTTGCTCCGCTTCCAACAACAGCTGCACCGTCCGTTCGGCGACAAGCGGATGGCCAGGGACAGCGTAAAACACATCCCCGTGTTTTGCCTGCTCGATGAGAGTGCCGGCAATTTCTTCATATACATCAGCAAATTGCTCATGTTTTTCGTAAACATCATCAAACGATGTAAACGCGATGCCCTCTTCTTGAAGCCCTTCGGCCGCCGGATGCTCCTTCGTCCGCAAAAAAAGTGGATGCGCCTTTTTTAGCTTTCGATACACGCCGACCGTCAGCTGCTCCACATCCCCGGCGCCAAGGCCGAAAATATAAATCGTATTCACCGCTGATCACCTGCTTCCTAATCGTAAATGAAATTTGTGAACGAACGGGAGAGCGGACAACTCTTGTTCGGAAAATACACTCCCCCTCACGATGCATGCGATATAGACAGCCGCGCCGAGAACGACGCCGCCAAGCGCCTCGGCGGACGCCCATAGGCGTCCCCCGCCTGAAGCGTCCATTAACCATGTATACAACTTCAGCACCGCCATCATGGCGACAGCCGCCTTCACAATTGGATATATGCATACTCGGGCGCGCGCTGACCGGCATTCACGCGGCAAACGCACGTATAAGAAGCCTGCCATAAGCGCATAAGCCCCTGTTGTCGCCAAGGCGGCGCCAAGGGCGCCGAACGACGGCACAAGCCAGCGCATAAGGACGATTTTCCCTGCCAAAGCCGCCGCCACGCCGGCCGCCGCTGTCCACTCTTTCCCCATTCCTTGCAATAAAGCGGAGGCAGTCAACGCCATCGTCGCAAAAAAGACAGAAGCGGACAAGACGGCAAGGACCAACGAACCGCGGTCGTTTTCAAACAGCATGGTGTTGATCGGGCGAATGAGGCAAATGAGCCCCGATGAAGCGCCGACGCCGATGACCGCGGCGAACCGGATCGGCAGCATGCTGTGCAGAAAGGACAGCTCCCGCCCGCGCCGCATGCCGGAAACGAACGGAACAAGCGCCAATGAAAGCGATGTGCCGACAGCCGTGCCAAGCTGAATCAGCGGCTGGCCGCGGTCGTACACCCCTTTCAACTCTTTCACCTCATTCAACTCCAGCCCGGTTTCTTGGAGAAGCGGGACGAACAAAAACGAGTCGACGAGCGGAACAAGCGTCAACACCATGTTGGTGAAACAAATGACCGTTCCAACTGTAAGCAAATGCCATCCCGCCTGTCGCACCGAGCCGGGCGGCGTACGCCCGGCCGGTTTTTGCCGTCCGCGCCGGACCAGATAAAAGAGCAAGATGAGAAGCGCGGCCGCCATGCCCGCCAACGTCCCGCCGACCGCAGCCATGCCGCACGCATAGGCGTCAGCGCCGCGCTTGATCGCCCAATAAGACAACCCTAAAATCGCCGTCACACGCACCGTCTGCTCGCCGACTTGGGACACTGCCGTCGGCGCCATGTCATGGCGCCCTTGAAAAACGCCGCGCAACACCGCAATGAGCGGAAAGAATAAGCATGAAAATGAAAGCACCCGCACCAACCCTTCAAGCTGCCTGTCGCCCATCCATGACGAAATGGCGCCGGCTCCTATATATAACACGGCAAACAGCACCGCTCCCGCCCCGCCCAACAGCAGCAGCGCGATGCGGCCGACAGCGGCCGCGCCCGCCTCGTCCCGCGCCGCCAGCCGCTCAGCGATGAGCTTCGAAATGGCAACCGGGTAACCGGTCAGCGACAGCGCGACAACGATTCCATAAATGGGGTAAACTTGTTGGTAAATATAAAAACCGACATCCCCGACCATATTTTGATACGGGATGCGGTAGAGCGCGCTTAACAGCTTCGTAAGCAAAGTGGCAGCAGTCAAGGCAGCTGCACCTTTCCATACGTTTCCCATGCCTCTTCTCCTCCCGTTGTATGGCGCCAGATGGCGAACAGTCCATCAAGAGCACTGGCCGCGCAAACCGTCAACATTACCGCAACAAACGGCTACGCTCGATATTATAGCGCAATGCAGGCGATGAGACAAAAGCGGGAGCCGCCCATCGGCCATGGCCTCAGTCCAGCGGAACGGGAGCGAACCAACCAACATAGCAACCCCATTGCAGACAAAGCAGAAAGGAAAAGATCCCGACCTTCTCCCATCAACGATAAATGTGCGGCCCGATCAAAAAGGGTGTCCCGATCTTTTGGGACACCCTCTTTTTGCGTTCCATTTATTGTTCCATTTGCCGGGCCAAAAAGCTGGCCGCTGTTTCCACTGCTTTATGTTCAACTTCGCCGAGCGTTTTCTCGCGCGATAAAATGATGACGGCTCCAATCGGATCGCCGTTGGCCACAATCGGGCCGATCGTATACGACTTCAACGTTTCCGTCATCCCGTCGACCAGCTCGACCTCGCCCTCCTCCGTATGGAGAACGGAGTTGCGATCTTCCATGGCTCTCTCCACTAACGGGCTGACGCTTTTGTTCATGTATTCTTTTTTCGAAACACCGGCAACGGCAATAAATACGTCGCGGTCGCAAATGAGCACCGGCTGTCCGAGGCTGTCAAACAGCGCCTCGGCGTACTCCTTGGCAAAGTCGCCGAGCTCACTGATCGGCGAATATTTTTTCAAAATGACCTCTCCATCGCGATCGACAAATATTTCGAGCGGATCTCCTTCGCGAATGCGTAATGTTCTGCGAATTTCCTTCGGAATCACAACCCTGCCTAAGTCGTCAATCCGACGAACAATACCGGTTGCTTTCATGCCTTGTATACCCTCACTTTCATCTAGGATTTGAAGGATACTCCGATGAATCCTGTTGTAATGGGGAATTCACCATTGTTGTCATTAGTATCCTTCACAATCCACGTTCTATGCACGATGAAAGTGATTTTGGCCATTTTAGATAAAATTGCCCATCCTTCACTATCGCCACATCAGCAAAACCGTAAACGTATAAAATGAACATAACGCCTCATTTTTTCTTTATAGCTAGGCGATGATCGACTTTTCGTTTTTCACTCCGGACAATTCCCTCAACGTCTCATATAAAATCGCCAGCCACTCGTGCGCTTTCATTTGCTTAATGTAAAGCACAATTTTCAGCTTCACCCCCTCCATGCCAAACCCAAACAGGCGCCCGTACTGGCGGCCGACGCCGGACAAGCGCTGAATCTCCACCGTTTTCGACGCTTCTTCAGTGAATAGAATGTCAACTTGCTGCTTATGTTGCTTAATCGATTCAACACCGAGCTGTTTCGCCAGCGCTTTGATCTCGGCAATCTGCAGCAAATAGGCGACGGCATCCGGATAATCGCCGAAGCGGTCCACCATCTCTTCGCGCAGCGCTTCAACATCTTCGAGCGTCTCGACCGCTTTAAACCGCTTGTACATCTCGATTTTTTGCAGCCCATCGGAAATGTAGGCATCCGGAATGTAGGCGTCGACTTCCACGTCGATCGTCACTTCCGGCCGCTCGTCTTCCCGTTTCAAGCCGCGCCGTTTTTCGATCGCCTCTTTCAACATTTGCGAATATAAGTCAAATCCGACCGAGTCGATAAAGCCGTGCTGTTCAGCGCCGAGAATATTGCCGGCGCCACGGATCGACAAGTCACGCATGGCGATTTTAAAGCCGGAGCCAAGCTCGGTGAACTCTTTAATGGCTTGCAGCCGTTTTTCCGCCGTTTCATTCAGCACTTTGTCTTTCCGGTAGGTGAAATACGCGTAGGCAACGCGGTTCGAACGGCCGACGCGCCCGCGCAGCTGGTACAGCTGCGACAGCCCCATCCGGTCGGCATCGTACACGATGAGTGTATTGACGTTTGGAATATCGACGCCTGTCTCAATAATCGTCGTCGTCACGAGCACGTCATATTGTCCTTCCAAAAACGCTAAAATCGTTGATTCAAGTTCGGTTTCTGACATCCGCCCGTGCGCGAACGTGACGCGTGCTTCCGGGACAAGCTGGGCGATTTCTTCCGCTTTCAAGTCGATGTCTTCAATATGGTTGTAGAGGAAAAACACTTGCCCATCGCGGGCGAGCTCACGTTCAATCGCCTCTTTGACAAGCTCCGGCGTATATTCCATGACATACGTCTGCACCGGGAACCGGTTTTCCGGCGGCGTCTCGATGATCGATAAATCGCGCACGCCGATCATCGACATATGAAGCGTCCGCGGAATCGGCGTCGCCGTTAAGGTGAGCACGTCGATATTCGCTTTCAGCTGCTTGATTTTTTCTTTATGCGCCACGCCAAACCGCTGCTCCTCGTCGATGATGAGCAACCCTAAATCCTTAAACTTGACATCCTTCGACAGCAGCCGGTGCGTGCCAATGACCATATCGATTGTGCCGTCTTTCAACCCTTTGATCGTCTCCGCCTGCTGTTTTTTCGTGCGGAACCGGTTGAGCAGCCCGACGTTAATCGGAAATCCTTGAAACCGCTCACGCACCGTTTCGTAATGCTGCTGAGCCAAAATCGTCGTCGGCACAAGAAAAGCGACTTGCTTGCCGTCCATAATGGCTTTAAACGCCGCGCGCAGCGCCACTTCCGTTTTCCCGTAGCCGACATCGCCGCAAAGGAGGCGGTCCATCGGCTTTTCGCTTTCCATATCGCGCTTAATTTCTTCAATCGACCGGAGCTGGTCTTCCGTCTCTTGATACGGAAACGCGGCCTCAAATTCGCGCTGCATTTCCGTGTCCGGCGAAAACGCGTACCCCTTGCTCGCCTCGCGCTCGGCATACAACTTGATCAAATCTTCCGCGATATCTTGAACAGACGATTCCACTTTCTTTTTGACTTTTTTCCATTCCGAGCCGCCAAGCTTATAAATTTTCGGCTCTTTTCCTTCCGAACCGACGTACTTTTGCACTTGATCCATTTGGTCGACCGGGACGTACAGCGTGTCGCCGCCTTGATATTGGATATGGATGTAGTCTCTATGCACTCCATTGATTTCTAACGTCTCGATGCCTAAATATTTTCCGATGCCGTGGTTGACATGGACGACGTAATCGCCGACTTGCAGTTCAGCGTAGCTTTTGATCCGCTCGGCGTTGGACAGCTTTTGCCGGCGCACCGGGCGTTTCGCTCGCTTCTTAAACAGTTCCTCTTCCGTAATGACAGCCAGCTTTTGCAGCGGCAGCTCAAATCCTGTATTTAAATCGCCTTCGAGAAGTTGGCATTTGCCGTAAAGCAGTGCGGCCTCAGGCGGAAGCGGCGCTGCATCGACCCCATAATCTTCCAAAACTGACTGCAGCCTTTTTGCCCGTTCGGCATCCGGCGCCAAAAAGACGACGGCGTAATTCGCTTTCTTCCAACGCTCGACTTCAGACTGGAGAAGCGCCATTTGTCCGTGGAAGTTTTGCATTTGCTTGCACGTAATATTGACGACATTTTGCGGATGGGTATAAGGCGCATGGCGCAAAAACAAGGACAAATAGACCCGCTGGAATCGATGTTTTTGCAACAATTCAGAAAATGAGTGCGAAATGGGCACATCATGAATGATTTTCCCGCTGTCAAGCAGGCTTGTATACCAATCCGCTTCTTCGCGGTCGAGCCGCTCCGCCGTCTCCTGCAACCGGCTCATTTCATCCATCAGCAGCACGCCGTCTTCCGGCATATAATCTAGCAAACTTGAAACGTTCTCATAGAAAAGGGACATATATTTATATTGTTGCTCGATTTCCCGGCCCTCGCGCAACTGTTCCAATTCGGCATGGATCTGTTCGTACATCCGCTGCTTGGCGGCGTCATCCTTCATTTTTTCGAGGCTGGCCGCCAAACCGGCTTCAATTCGTTCAATCCCCCGCTGCCGCGTCCCCTCGTCGAGAATGATTTCGTCGGCTGGGCCGATGGCGATGCTCTCTACTTGCCCGTGCGAGCGCTGATCATCGGGGGTGAACGTGCGAATCGATTCGATTTCCGTATCAAACAGCTCGATCCGGTACGGGAGCTCGGCCGTGAGCGGATAAATATCCACGATGCCGCCGCGGATGCTGAACTCCCCAGGGGCGGAAACAGTTGCCACCCGCTTGTATCCCATTTGGACAAACCGCTGTTTATACTGCTCGAGATCCAGCTCTTGTCCAACCGTGAACGTGAACAAATACTGTTTCCAAAGCGATGGCGGCGGCAGCAAGCGCCGCAGGCCGGCGACCGGACAGACGACGATCCCCTTCCCGCCTTGCACCCAATGGTTCATAATTTCGAGGCGTTGTGCCTTCAGCTCCGGACTGGCGACTGCCATTTCGGCGGCGATCACTTCATCGACGGAATACAGAAACACCTCGTCCGGACCGAGCAGCGAAACGAGGTCATCATACATTTTTTGCGCCTGAAACAAGTTGTAAGCCACTACGAGCAACGGGCGTCCCGTTTCCTTATAAAGCGTGGAAACAAAAACAGACCGGGCCGACCCCGACAGCCCGGCGACAAGCTGTTCTTTCAGGCGGGCGTGGATTCCTTCTATGATGGTGCGAACATCTTGGTTCTCAGCTAAATAGCGATGCAATGAAAGCACCCCTATTCTCCCTCCTCTCAATGCTAGTTTCTTTCTCTTTCCGCGTTCAGCCAAAACATAAAAATGCTTTGGTCGCCCAAAGCTGCGCCTAATGGATAAATTTTTCGTATTGATGCCACTCCGGATTTCGCGCCAACGCTTCTTGACAGTCTTCGCAAATGGTTTTGACGTGAATATCCCCGTTCGGCTCGTACGAAATCATATCAAGCCGTTCCTCTTCCGTTAAATGGTGGAATCCGAGCTTTTCGCTATAGACGGATACCTGGTCAATAGTTCCGACTTTGGCGCCGCAATGGCGGCAATAGTAATGCAATGCCATCGAAGCAAACCTCCTCACTGGGCTGTTCCGTCCGCAGGGCGGATGGAGCCGGCGCCCCATGCCTTCCGTACTCACATTGTGCACCAGTTTGGAGGAAAATATTCACTTGTTAAACTCGTTCATCACCTGGGTAAACGGCGCCGCCACCGCCTGTTCGCACGCATCGGCAGCCCGCAAAACCGCTTCAGCGACCGCCGGCTTCTCCTCCTCCGTAAAACGGCTGAGCACATAATCCGCCACCGGCTGCCCGCCGGCCGGCCGGCCGATGCCGATGCGAATGCGCTTAAACTGCTCGGTGCCGAGGTGATGGATAAGCGATTTGACACCGTTGTGACCGCCGGAGCTCCCTTTCAAGCGAAGGCGGATTTTTCCTGGCGGAAGATCGAGGTCATCGTAAATGACAATGACATCTTCAATGGCGATGCCATAGTAATCGATGAGCGGGCGAACACATTCCCCTGATAAATTCATATATGTCAACGGTTTGCATAATGCCACTTTTTCGCCGAAAACGGACGCCGTTCCGAACAGGCCGCGGAACTTGCCGGTTTTCAACGAAACGTCCCAACGTTTGGCCAGCTCATCAATGACGAAAAAACCGATGTTGTGCCGCGTTTGCTCGTATTCCTTGCCCGGATTTCCAAGCCCGACAAACAGCTTCAATCGTTGCACCCCTCTCTATGCATGATACTACAAAAGACGTAACCGAAACGGTTACGTCTGTCACTTTTCTGGCGTCGTCTCTCTTCCTTCCTCGGCATCAGGCTGCCCCGGCTCTTGCTGCTCGCCGCTATGGATTTCCTCTTCCTGCTGCGGCGGCAAGATCGTCGCAATCACTTCGGAAGGTTCATGGTTAATTTCAAATTTTCCATCTGTCTGCACATCGCCAACCGTGACGGTATCGCCGACTTGCAAACCGGAGATGTCCACTTCAATCGCTGGCGGAATGTTCGCCGGCAAGACGCGGATCGACAACTCATGCAAGTTTTGCTGCAACACGCCGCCGTCTTTTACCCCCGGCGCTTCGCCCACCAATCGGACTTCTACGTCAATATCGACTTCTGTCGACATGTCGACCGCTTGAAAATCAGCGTGAAGGAGCTCGCCGCGCAGCGGATCGCGCTGCAGCTCGCGCAAGAGCACCGAATAGTCGTCGCCGCCGACTTTCAACGTTATCAAGCTCGTGCGCCCACCTTCACGAAGCGCCTTCTCCAGTTCAGCAGCGCTGACAAAAATCATTTTGTTTTCGACTTTTTTGCCGTACAAAATCGCTGGAATGCCCCCTTGCGAACGAATACGGCGCAATGTCGAATGTTTTTTGTCTGTGCGTTCTTTCGCTTCCAACACAATCGCCATGTTTCCTCACCTTCCTGAATTAGAATCTATTGTCTACTTTATCCTAAAACAAGAAGGGCTAAACATGCTTTATGTCAGTCGAACAGGACGCTGACAGACTTCATTTCATACACGCGCGTAATCGCTTCAGCAATGAGCGGCGCCACCGACAGCTCTACAATTTTATCAATTTTCTTTTCTTCTGGCAAGGCAATCGAATTGGTGACGACAAGCTCTTTAATTTTAGACCCTTGAATGCGCTCGATCGCCGGGCCGGACAGCACCGGATGTGTACAGCACGCGTACACTTCCTTCGCCCCATGTTCAACAAGAGCGTTCGCCGCGAGCGTAATCGTGCCGGCCGTGTCGATAATGTCGTCAATCAAAATGGCCGTTTTCCCGCTCACTTGCCCAATAATGTTCATCACTTCCACCGCGTTCGGGCGCGGCCGGCGTTTGTCGATGATCGCCAATGGCGCTTTCAGACGGTCGGCGAGTTTGCGCGCCCGCGTTACGCCGCCGTGATCCGGGGACACAACGACAATGTCATCCAACTGTTTGCTTTTAAAATAATCAGCCAAAATCGGCACGCCCATTAGATGATCGATCGGGATATCAAAAAACCCTTGGATTTGCGGGGCATGCAAATCAAGCGTAATGACGCGCGACGCCCCGGCCGTCTCAAGCAAGTTCGCCACCAGCTTGGCCGTGATCGGCTCGCGCGCCCGCGCTTTCCGGTCTTGGCGGGCATAGCCGTAATACGGGATGACGATATTGATCGTGCGCGCGGACGCCCGCTTTAACGCATCGATCATAATGAGCAGCTCCATTAAATGCTCATTGACCGGGACGCTCGTCGATTGAATGACAAATACATGGTCGCCGCGGATGCTTTCCTCAATGTTAATTTGGATCTCCCCGTCGCTAAAGCGGGAAACGGAACATTTGCCAAGCTCGATCCCCATGACTTCCGCAATTTCTTTCGCTAGCCTCATGTTCGAGTTAAGGGCGAACAACTTTAGTTGGTGCTGGCATTCAGACATGATAAACCTCCATTAAGATTTTTTCTTGCCTGGCAGGCGATCAACATAATGTTCTTTATTGACTTGCCGGGCGCGGGCGATGGCGAGGGCGCGGCCGGGAACGTCGTCGGTGATCGTCGATCCGGCGGCAACGTAAGCGCCCCGGCCGACCGTAACCGGGGCAATCAAGTTGACGTTGCAGCCGATAAACGCCCCGTCTTCAATTTTGGTCATATACTTATGCACGCCATCATAGTTGACGGTAATCGACCCGCAACCAAGGTTGACATCGGCGCCGACTTGCGCGTCGCCGATATAGCTTAAATGCGAGGCTTTGCTTCCTTTGCCGAACGTCGATTTTTTCACCTCGACAAAATTGCCGATCCGC
Organism: Geobacillus sp. WSUCF-018B; assembly: GCF_002809985.1. Lineage (NCBI taxonomy): Bacteria > Bacillati > Bacillota > Bacilli > Caryophanales > Anoxybacillaceae > Geobacillus > Geobacillus sp. WSUCF-018B. Next base: position 19,589 of record NZ_PIJF01000017.1, on the reverse strand, counting down.
ACCTCGTCATCAATTTTCGACAGCGGGCGGATATGGGCGAACGGGCCGATCGTGACATCGTTGCCGATCTCGCTGTCATGGGCGACCGAATGGCGGATGGACGTGCGGTGGCCGATATGACAGTTTTTAATTTCCGCATGCGGTCCAATCGTGCAATCCTCGCCGATCACTGTTTCGCCTTCGATGACTGTGCCGGGATAAATGACCGTATCGCGGCCAATCGTCGCGTCGGCGGAAATATACGTGCAGCCCGGGTCGATGATCGTAACCCCGTTTTCCATATGCCGGCGGCAAATGCGCTCGCGCATGATCCGCTCCGCCTCGGCAAGGGCGATGCGGTCATTGACCCCGATCGTTTCCTCAAATGACGGCGCCTGATAAGCGGATACTGTGCCGCCGCCCGCTTTGATAATTTCAATCACGTCGGTTAAATAATATTCCCCTTGGGCGTTGTTGTTTGTCACGTTTGTAAGCGCTTGAAACAATGTTTGGTTGTCAAAGCAATACGTTCCAGTGTTAATCTCGCGAATAGCCCGTTCCTCTTCATTCGCATCTTTATGTTCAACAATTTTTTCAACGCCGCCGGCACTGTTGCGGACGATGCGGCCATATCCAGCCGGGTCGTCAGCGATGGCTGTCAATACCGTCGCCTTCGCTTTGGCGGCCAAATGGTGCTCGACGAGCGCCTTCATCGTCTCAGCTGTGATGAGCGGCGTGTCTCCGCAGACGACGATCGTCACCCCTTCGAGGCCTTGCAAATATGGGGCTGCCTGCATCACCGCATGCGCCGTCCCAAGCTGTTCCTCTTGCAATGCGTACTCGCATTGGGCGCCAAGCTGCTCTTTCACCTGCTCCGCCCCAAATCCAACGACCGTGACGGTTTTTTCCACCCCAAGTTTGGATACTTGGTCCATGACGTGCTGAACCATTGGCTTGCCGCAAACGGGATGAAGCACCTTATACTGCTTCGACTTCATCCGCGTTCCTTGTCCGGCCGCCAAAACGACCGCATATCGCTTCATGTGAAAAGCCTCCAATTATCCTTTTAATCATAGTCCCAAGAGAAGATCCCCCCCGCTTCAAGCGCGTGAAAGACGAAGCCCCACGACCAGCGGGGGAATGCCGGTGGCATCAGCCAAAACACATAATCAAATCAATGTATATCATGTTCTTTGTAAACTAGATATAGCGGGTTGCATGGAGAACATTCAATGCGAAAACAAGCAAAGCCTTCCATGCGTACCATATTCAAAGGCGCGAAAAAACCCCAAATCGTCGAACCAGGGTTGGGACGACCCGAAGTGACGCTCAGGGAGACGAAAGAATGGCTTTCGTCATGGAACTGAGAAGCTCCCACTTCAAGCAAAGCGAAGTGGGAGTAGTTCGCCCATAATTGAATATATATGAATCAACAGCACTTTTCAAGGAAACAATGCGGCTGGCAAAAAATAAGGAGCTTGGTGAATTTCACCTAAGCCCCCTTTCATATGTTTACGAAGCGCCCGCTTCTTCAAGTTCTTCTTCCAGCTTCCCGAGGCGGTGGTACTCAGCTAAGATCGCCTCTTGAATTTTTCCGCGCGTAGCGGAGTTGATCGGATGCGCGATATCGCGGAACTCCCCGTCCGGTGTACGCTTGCTTGGCATCGCGACAAACAAGCCGTTATTCCCGTCAATGACGCGGATGTCATGGACAACGAACTCATTGTCCAACGTAATGGAGGCGATCGCTTTCATCCGTCCTTCGGTGTTGACGCGGCGTAATCTTACGTCTGTCACTTCCATTATGTTCACCACCTTTTCCCCTATATAAGACTCGATGTAATTAATTCCACGCCTTTCGGCAATTTCCTTCCTTTTTCAAAAAATTTTTTCTAAATTTCAGCAAGGGAAAAGATGGATGCGCCCCTCTTTATCGCACGAGGGCAACGACTTCGATTTCAACTAGGGCGTCTTTCGGCAGCCGAGCCACCTCAACGCATGAGCGCGCTGGTTTATGGTTCGGGAAATATTGACTGTACACTTCGTTCATGGCCGCAAAATCATCCATGCTTTTTAAAAAAACGGTTGTTTTCACGACTGTGTCGAGTGAGGCGCCGGCGGCTTCCAGCACCGCTTTCAAATTTTGAAACACTTGATGCGTCTGCGCCTGAATGTCGCCTTTTACCATTTCCCCCTCTGGAGTGAGCGGAATTTGCCCAGAGCTGTAAACCATATTGTTGACGATGATCGCTTGCGAATACGGGCCGATCGCTTGCGGCGCATTGGTCGTTTCCACTTTTTTCATTGAAAGAAATCCCCTTTCTAAAGTTTTATAATCAGGCAGCAGGCTGCCTAAAAAAACGCTTTGTAATTGCCTTCCTTGACGGCGATCCGCTTTTCTTTCACGTCCACCGCCGACAGTTTGACGAGCGAGATGTACTCGTCGACAAGCCGCTCTTTTGCTTCCTCAGACTCAACGAGCACACCGATGCCGGAGACGTTGCCGTTAAACTCTTGCAATAAGCTGACCATACCGTTGATCGTGCCGCCCGCTTTCATGAAGTCATCGACAATCAGCACGTTGGCTCCCTCCGCCAGGCTGCGCTTCGACAAAACCATTGTTTGGATGCGTTTGGACGAGCCGGATACGTAGTTGATGCTCACCATCGGCCCTTCCGTCACTTTATTGTCATGGCGGACAATCACAACCGGCACATACAAAAAATTGGCGATCGCATATGCGAGCGGAATTCCATTGGTGGCAATGGTCATGACGACATCCACCGGACGGTCGGCAAACATCGACGCATAAAGGCGGCCGATTTTGTTCATAATACGGGGGTCGCCAAGAATGTCGGTCATATACAAATATCCGCCGGGAAGAAGCCGGTCCGGGCGCGACAATTGCTCGCACAAATAGGCGATCACTTCCTCCGCCTCCCCGGCAGCCATTTTCGGAATGTATTGCACGCCGCCGGCCGCGCCGGGCAGCGTCCGAACCGTCCCGATTCCTTGCTGCTCAAACGTTTGTTTAATAATCGTCAAGTCTTCGCTGATCGATGATTTGGCCGATTCGTACCGATCGGCAAAAAACGTCAGCGGAATGAGCTGATGTGGCCGTTCGAGAAGATAATGCGTCATATCGACTAAACGGCCGCTTCGCCTAAGCTTCATAGCCGACCTCCTAAAACCGAATATTATAAATTTATTTTAACAAAAATGTACGTGTTTAATCAAGCGAATGCCGCTCCCCCAACAGCCTGACCGCAAACACTTGATCGCAAAAGCCCCGCAGTCCGTTATACACCCGCTGCATTCTCGAATCATGCTCGATCAGCCCAAACACTGTCGGCCCGCTTCCGCTCATCAGCACCGCATCAGCTCCGAACCGTTTCATTTGCTCTTTAATATGCGCAACTTCCGGATATTTTTTTAAGGTCACTTCCTCCAACACGTTGCCGACCAACCGGCAAATGCCCTCATAATCTTGCCGTTCGATCGCTTTCACCATTGCATCGACATCCGGATGGCAGACATGCTCAAGCTGCAAATTTCGGTACACATCGGCCGTCGACACGCCAATTGGGGGCTTGGCCAACACCACCCAGCATGGCGGCGGCGACGGGATGGGGGTGATGATTTCGCCGCGCCCGGTCGCCACAGCTGTTCCGCCGTAGACGCAAAACGCAACATCCGAGCCGATTTGCGCACCAAGCTCAGCCAATTCCCGGACGGTCAATCCGAGCTGCCAAAGCTTGTTGAGCCCGCGCAACGTTGCGGCCGCGTCGCTGCTTCCCCCTGCCAGGCCGGCCGCCACCGGAATATGCTTCGTAATCGAAATGGCCACCCCTTGGCGGATCGAAAACGTCTCCTTCATCAGTTTCGCCGCCTGGTACGCCAAATTGCGGCAATCATCCGGCACAAAGCGGTTTTGCGACACAATGCGGATCACATCCTCCTCAGGCAGCGGAATAAGCTCAATGCGGTCCGCCAAATCGATCGTCGTCATCACCATTTTCACTTCATGGTAGCCATCGGGGCGTTTATAAAGAACATCAAGTGATAAATTAATTTTTGCCGGCGCTTTGATCGACAGCCTCACTCATCTTCACCTACTTCCACGCACATTGATGATAAACGGCTTCTGGCCAGCCGCCTATCCGCCCGTTGTTTCCTATTTTCAGCGTTTTCCCGCGTGACATTCGCGCTTTTTTCATCAACCCATTTTACCATATTACCATGTCCTGGTGCCGTCGCCAAACGATATATGTAAAAAGGGCGCCCCTGCTAGGGCACCCTTGCCGCAGCGCGCCATCGCCGCCGGCGCTATTCCGTTTTTCCGGCCAGCTGCCGTTCCGCCCGTTCAATCGCCAATCTTACCATGTTTCCTGCGTCTTTCGCGCGGATGGCTCCCCACCCTTCACGCTGCACGACATCGTAAAAGCCCAGCTCTTTTGCCAGCTCTTCTTTTAAGCGTTGCGACATAACCCCGCGGCGTCGACCCAATGTCAGCAACCCCTTTCCATGTTCGTTGGCGTTAAGGCGCGAAACGTTGTGCAACCCGCCGGCGCAACAGCCGGCTGACTCGCCTGGTCATGGGGCAGATGAAAGGCGGCTGCGGCAGTTTTAGTATGAAGTGAGGAAGGCGGCTTTATGTCCGCCTATTTATGACAAAACAAAAAGCAGCAAACAAATTTGTCTACTGCCCCCCTGCTTGCTCATCGTCCCAAAACGTCAGCTTTACGGTCTCTGTCAACACGTCGGCGTAGCTGAACGATACACGTTCAAACGAGTTTTCTTTTTGATCCAGTTCAATGACAAATACCGATGGGTAAGTCTCCGCCAAAATGCCGCAACGCTCGATCATTTTTCTGCGTCCGCCGTTGGCCCGCAGCGTTAAACGTCTCCCGATATTAGAGTCCAGCGCTTTTTTAATATCGGATAAAGTTTTTGGCATTCGTCATCCACCTCACTATTTGCAATTATAACAAAGATGGTCTTCAAAGTCAAAAAAATAAAAATTATATCAGCGTGTTTTTATTGCTGTCAATGAATAGTTTTCTACAATATCCTTCTTTTTATGTACCTTGTGGAACTTTTTTGTAAAAAATATGGCGAAAGACATAAAAAAACCGCCCGTCAATTGCGGCGGTTTTCCCCCCGTTCGTCGATCAGGCGAAACGGCATCCCGGTGCGGAGCACACCTTTCGTCTCGACTCCACCCAGCCCTTTTTCCCCGGTCAGCGTGTTGCGAAGCACATCCCACACATCGACCGTTTCCGTAAACGGGGTAAAACTGAGACGAGAAACGATATAAACCGGATCTAAGGCGTGAATGTTGACCCGCGCCGGCGAACTGGCAAAATTCGCCCCCGCGCGGATGAGCGATTCAAAATGCGATTGGCAGGCGCCGGCGAAAATGATGAGCTGATCGAGATGCGGCACTTTTTTGCGCGCTTCTTTCACTGTTTGAACAAAATGGCGTGAATGGCGGTACGCTTTCAAATCATGAAGCTTTCCTTTTGACTTTGAATACGAGTCATGACCGGTAATGACTAAAATATCCGGACGAAACTGCTCAATCAAGGAGCCGACTTTTTCCGGCATCTCGCTTTCCTCACAGTAAACGCCGTGCACCGGCACCCCAATCCGTTCATACAAATCCATGCATTTGCGCAAATATAACGGGTCGCCGTCCAAATGAAGGACGCATCCCGGAATTTGAAAAAAATCTTTCTCCACCCGGTACCCGCCGGTTGCCCGATACTCGACTTTTTGCTTGATCATCTGATAATCTTGGCGAAACAGCCGGTATGACTGTTCAATCAGTTCGATTTCCCGCCTTTTTCGTTCTTGTTGCCCCCGCTCATCGATAATGACCAAGTCGCTGCACGGGGCGTCGGCCACAAGCCGCACGTCCTCGCCATATAAAATGGCTTCCCATTCCCCGTCCTTTTCTTTAAGGTCAATGACGCGGAACAATACGTCGCATTGGTAAGACTTGCGGGCGACAATATCGCCGATTTTGACGTCCATCACCGCTCACTCCATTGCATAATCGTTGTCATCCATACGATATGCAGACGCGGACAATAGGTGATAGACGCCTGTTTTCAGCTGCTGCGGCCTCAACGGCGAAAAAGCGGCGCCAATGCGTTGCTTAACGAGGCAAACTCGGTTATATGAAGCGTTTCCCCGCGGCGGCGCGGATCGATGCCCACCGCAACAAGCGCCTGTTCGATTTGTTCTTTGTTCTCTTTTCCGCCTGGCAAGCTGCTCACTAAATTATTGAGCAGCGTTTTGCGGCGCTGAGCAAAGCTCGCCCGCACCACTTGGAAAAACACGTCCTCATCCTCAACAGCGACAGGCGGATGGGCCCGTTTCGTCAGCCGGATGACGGCGGAATCGACGTTTGGCTGCGGCATAAACACGGTGCGCGGCACCGCCATCACGACTTCCGCCTCTGTGTAATACTGCACAGCAATCGTCAGCGAGCCGTAATCTTTCGTTCCCGGCCTGGCAGCGAGGCGGTCGGCCACCTCTTTTTGCAGCATGACGACGATGCCGCGGATTGGGAGCCGGTCGGTAAGCAGCTTCATAATGATCGGTGTGGTCACATAATACGGCAAGTTAGCGACCACCATCCGGTCGTTCACATCGGCCAGCTCTTCCGCAATGACCGCATGCAAATCCGCCTTCAACACATCTTGGTGAATAATGCGCACATTGTCGTAGGGGGACAATGTATCCGCCAAAATCGGCAGCAGCCGGCCATCGATTTCAAAGGCAACGACCTTTTTTGCCCGCCGTGCGAGCTGTTCGGTCAACGCCCCGATGCCGGGTCCGATTTCAATCGCCCCCGTATCGCTGGAGACGCCGGCAGCATCAACAATTTTCCGCAAAATGTTCGCGTCAATCAAAAAGTTTTGTCCGAGGCTTTTTTTAAACGAAAAACCATACCGCTCCAAAATTTCTTTCGTCCGCCCCGGTGTTGCAATGTCTTTATGCATCGCCCGCCTCCTCCCGCATCACTTGCGCCAGCGCGGCGTAAAAGGCGTCTCGGGAAATGCGGAACACTTTCAGCCGCTTATGAAACTGTCGGCCGTTGGCATAACCGATTTTCAGCTCCTCCCCGAGCCGCTGCCGGCGCCGGCGCGCCATCTCCCCGCCAACCAGTCCGGCTTCAATCAATTCTGCAAACGTAATTTCTTCTTCCCAATCGGCTGTCTCTTCATACACGTTCGCAAGCGCCTGGCGAATGTCGTCGGGGGAAGCGTGCTCGACCCCAATGCCCTTCCCGCTTCTCGCTTTCGCGGCTTCGCGCGGCAAAAAGGCGTGTTTGCATCCCGGCACTTGCTCGGCAATCGTGCGGCGGATTTTCTCGCCGGGGAAGTCGGGATCGGTGAAGATGATCACCCCGCGCCGCTCTTTCGCCAGCTTGATCCGTTCGATGACTTCCGCCCCCACCGCCGCCCCGTTTGTTTCGATCGTATCGGCATCAACGGCGCGCCGGATCGCCGCTGTATCATCTTTCCCTTCCACGACAATCACTTCTTTAATCTTCATCCCATCATTGCAGAAACAGCGGAATGAGCGATTTTTCCTATTTCTGCAATGCCTCCTTTCCGGTAAAATAAAGGGTAGAGCGAACCGCCGCCGCTCCATGCCCCTATTTTATTTTTTCAACTTTGTTGAAACTTTTTTCTGCATCAGAAGTCTAATTAGACAGATGGAGCAATACGCGCATTGTTGCGGCCCAATGCCATTATAGCGAAAAAAAGCAGAGGGGAAAAACCCCTCCGCTTGCATTCTCCAATCGCCTTTCTATGGCAGCACCCGTATTTTGACACGCTTTCTGCCCCAACGAAACGCATCCGACCGTTCCGGGAAAAACACGTCGATTTTATATCCGCGAATGCTTGAGCCGGTGTCAGCGGCAATGGCATATCCGTATCCTTCCACATACACCTTCGACCCGAGGGGGATGATGGACGGGTCGACGGCAATCACTTTGACGGAAGGATTTTGGCGCAAATTGATGCCTGTGCTCGTTATGCCTGAGCAACCCGCACAATAGGCGGTATAGGCGGTGGCGGTGACGTAAAACTCCTTCGCGGCTTGATCGGCGCCGCGCGAGGACGGCCGGCCGGATGATGCAACCGGGTGCACCGTTTTAGTGCCAATGGCGACAATGCGCGGTTTGCTCTCTTTTATCGTTCTTGTCGCCAGCAATTTGCGCGCCACTTCTTTGCCGTTTTCCAATGTCACTTCATACGTTTTTTCGATTTTTCCCTTTTCCCCGGGTGCAATGACGCGCCGCTCTCCTTTTGGCAGCGAATCGTCCCGCTTCGTCACCACGGCAAAGTCGACGGGCTCTTCCACTACATCGGTGACTTTTTTAATCCGAACGATGTAAACCGTCATCCCAGCTTTGACTGTTTCTTGCAAGGAAGGTTCAATTCGGTCCCATTGGCCCAACGAGATCCCTTGCTGTTTCAAAAAGTCAGCGACCGTAGTCGAAGTGGTCCATGCCTGTTGCTGTTTGCCGCCGACATTTAGGCGAACCGGAAACGCCCTTTCAATGCCGATGTTCATGCCTTTTTGAACTTTGGCGGAAAGCGACGGCGCCACTTTGTCATGCGGCCCGACTGCCACGTGTTGCGAACGGAGCAATTCCCCGACCGTATCGGCCGTCGTCCACACTTTTTTCTTTTTTCCATTGATCGTCAATGTCACTTCTTTGCTTGCTTCCCAAATGATGTGAAGATCGTCGGTGATCGGTGTATTTAGAGACGGATAGACGTAATCTTCCTTGCGAGGCTGAATGCCTTGTTCCTCAAGCAGTTCCTCCACATCCTTCGCATAAGTGCGGATTTCCTGCTTTTTTCCGTTGATCGTGAGCGTTACATCATCTTTGGCCATCTCGTAGCCGGCCACCCCTGTGGTTGCCGAGATGGCGAGAAATCCGCTCGCCGTAACGGTCGCATTTTTCCTCCATAAGTCCAGCCACTTTCTCCTGTTTGGCAACATCGGAAACGCCTCCTTTTCCTCTGAAATCCCCTCTCCCTCTAACATGTACGCGCGAGCATACTCTATTATGCAGAAAATTCAGTGAAAAAGGAAGGGAGACTTGTCGACACGCGGTTGGTTCATATCGGCTGAATTTGTAGAATTTTATCGTCTTCGCCGCACCTTCGACAAGCCTCCCCGCTATTCGACGCCTAATTTTAGCGGTCGATGGCGAACAATTTTTTGGCATTTTCCGCCGTTGTTTCCGCTACTTCGGCAAAAGAAACGTTTTTAATTTCCGCGATGGCCTCGGCAACGTATTTGACATAGCTCGGCTCATTTCGTTTTCCACGGAAAGGGTGAGGCGTTAAGTACGGGCAATCCGTCTCGATTAACAAATGGCGGAGCGGAATTTCTTTCGCCACTTCTTTCGGCTTTTTCGCATTTTTAAACGTGACCGGGCCGCCAAGGGAAATGAAAAAGTTCATGTCAATGCATTGTTTGGCCACCTCAACGCTGCCGCTGAAACAATGCATAATCCCACCGACTTCAGCAGCGTTTTCCTCTTGCAAAATTTTTAAAATATCGGCTGTTGCCTCACGGTTATGGATGATGATCGGCAGCTTCACTTTTTTCGCCAGCGCGATTTGCCGGCGGAAAACGTCTTGCTGCACGTCTTTCGGCGATTTGTCCCAATGGTAATCGAGTCCCATCTCGCCGAGGGCCACCACTTTCGGATGGGCGGCGAGCTGTTCAATCATCTCCAAGTCGTCATCGGTCATATCAATCGCATCGACCGGATGCCAGCCGACCGCTGCATAAATAAACGGATATCGCTCAGCGAGCTCGATCGCCCGGTCAATCGTCGGCCGGTCAAACCCGACAACCACGATGTGCGAAACTCCTTCAGCGCGGGCGCGCTCGATCACTTGCTCCAAGTCTTCCTCATATTGGACGGCGTTCAAATGAGCATGAGTGTCAAAAAGCATACGAAGTCCCTCTTTTCCACCTTGATGTTAAGTGTAGCATAGAAATTGGTTACGTATGTCACAACTCAGTAACATTTCCATTACAAAATAGCAACAAGGAGGTGTCAACGACGACACCCCCTCATCCGTTGCATTATTTGATTTTTGTGCCGTTTGGCACGTGCTGGTCGACGGTTGCCAACGAAAAGCCGTCGCCGCTGCCGCCGGCCAAAATCATTCCTTCCGACCATTCGCCGCGCAGCTTGGCCGGTTTTAAGTTGGCGACGCAAATGACCTTTTTGCCGACAAGTTCCTCCGGCTTGTAAAACTCGGCGATGCCGGAAATCACTTGCCGCTTCTCGCCGCCGAGATCAAGCTGGAGCTTCAGCAGCTTGTCGGCGTTTTTCATTCGCTCGGCGTGCACGACTTCGGCGACGCGCAAGTCGACTTTCGCAAAGTCGTCGATGGAGATTTCCTCCGCCCGAGCCGCTTGTTTTTCCTCTTTGGCCGCTTCCGCCGGTTTGCCGCCTTGCATATGCGCCTTAATGTACTCGACTTCAACGCCGATATCCAAGCGTGGGAAGAGCGGCTCCCCTTTCTGCACGTTCGTCCCTTCCGGAATAAGGCCGAAATCGTACAGGCTGTCCCACTCTTTCAATGAACGGTCGCTGATGCCGAGCTGGGTGAAGATGCGCTCCGGCGTGCGCGTCAAAAACGGCTGCAGCAACACCGCCGTATGGCGGAGCGATTCGGCTAGATGGGCCATGACAGAGGCAAGTTCCTCCCGTTTGCTTTCCTCTTTCGCCAACACCCATGGCTGCGTTTCGTCGATATATTTGTTCGTTCGGCCAATCAGCTGCCAAACGGCGGAGAGGGCAACGGAAAACTCCATCCGCTCCATTGCCTCTTCATATTGACGGACAACCTCGCGCGCCGTTTCGGAAAGATCTCGGTCAAACGGCGTTTTCGGGCCGCGGTACGGCGGAATCGCGCCGCCAAAATATTTCTCAATCATCGCGACGGTCCGGTGCAACAAATTGCCTAAATCGTTGGCCAAATCGTAATTGATGCGCTCGATAAACCCTTCCGGCGTAAACACCCCGTCAGAGCCAAACGGCACTTCCCGCAGCAAATAGTAGCGGAGTGCATCAAGCCCGTACCGGTCAATGATCATCACCGGATCCACGACATTGCCTTTCGATTTCGACATTTTCCCATCTTTCATCAGCAGCCAGCCATGTCCGAACACTTTTTTCGGCAGCGGCAGGCCGAGCGCCATCAGCATGATCGGCCAGTAAATCGTATGGAAGCGGACGATCTCCTTGCCGACGAGATGGACATCCGCCGGCCAATATTTGTGAAACTTTTCATCGTTGTCCGTACCGTAGCCGAGCGCTGTGATGTAGTTGGCCAGCGCATCGATCCAGACGTAAATGACGTGCTTCGGGTCACCCGGCACTTTAATGCCCCAGTCAAACGTCGTCCGCGATACAGCCAAGTCCTCGAGCCCCGGCTTGATGAAGTTGTTGATCATCTCGTTTTTCCGCGATTCCGGCTGGATGAAATCTGGATTTTCTTCGTAATATTGCAGCAGGCGGTCGACGTATTTGCTCATCCGGAAAAAGTACGACTCTTCTTTCACTTTTTCAACAGGCCGGCCGCAGTCTGGGCAGTTGCCGTCAACAAGCTGCCGTTCGGTGTAAAACGATTCGCACGGCGTGCAGTACCAGCCTTCATACTCGCCTAAATAAATATCGCCTTGTTCGACAAGACGGGCGAAAATCTTTTCGACAATTTTTTTATGCCGCTCCTGTGTCGTCCGGATAAAATCGTCGTATGAAATGTCCAGTTTTCTCCACAACTCTTGGATGCCGGCGACAATGTCGTCGACATATTGCTGCGGCGTGACCCCTTTTTCTTGCGCCTTGCGCTGAATTTTTTGCCCATGTTCGTCCGTTCCGGTCAAATACATGACATCATAGCCGCGCAGCCGCTTATAGCGAGCCATCGCATCCCCCGCCACGGTCGTATAAGCATGGCCAATGTGCAATTTGTCGCTTGGGTAATAAATCGGCGTCGTCAAATAAAACGTCTTTTTCTCCATCGGTTAGGCCCTCCCTCGTACTGTTGCGCACAAAAGCCCCCGTCCTGAGGACGAGAGCGGCGTTACTTCTATTTTACATAATTTTTTCATTGTACAAAAACATCTATTTCTCCTTGACGAAAAAAATATACGCAAATGGGCAAAAATACCTCCTTATTTTGGGCAATCGCCGCGAATTTATTATAGAGGGATAGAGTTTTGGCAAATAAAATGGTTCATGTTCCTTTATACCCAACCACAAACTTTTTTCCACAATAACAATATACATTTTTTTTAAATTTTACATATTAAAGGATTGACGCATAATGGAAACACTGATATGATTAGGGTGTAGGAAATTTGTCGAATATTGACGAATAAACGACAAAAATCATTGCGGAGAGGAGAGCAGACGATGAAATCGACGGGGATCGTACGTAAAGTCGATGAGTTGGGCCGTGTCGTCATCCCGATTGAGTTGCGCCGTACACTGGACATTAACGAAAAGGATGCATTGGAAATTTACGTCGATGACGATCGCATCATTTTGAAAAAATATAAGCCGAATATGACATGCGTCGTCACGGGGGAAGTATCGGACGACAACTTTAAATTAGCGGGCGGCAAAATCATTTTAAGCCGCGAAGGCGCGGAAATTTTGCTGCAGGAAATCCGCCAGCATTTGCAAGAAGCGGCGGACAACGAGTAAAAAAAAGAGTTTCTCTGGTTTCAGAGAAACTCTTTTTTTTCTTGCTGCTGATGGTACTGTTGATAGACGTCGCGTTTGGACATATGCCGATCAGCCGCTGCCTGCTTTGCGGCTTCTTTTACGGAAAGGCCCTGCTCTTGAACATAATAGTCGACATGTTCGACAATCGACAGCGGCTGCCACCATGCCCCCTCCTCTTGCATGGCTTCATGTCCACCGCCGCGCGCCCCTTCGACAATGAGGCAAAATTCGCCGCGGATGTCCGCCGTCTCGGCCCAAGCAACCGCCTCGCTCAAATCGCCGCGGATGAATTCCTCAAACCGTTTCGTCAGCTCACGGCAAAGAGCAATGCGCCGTTCACCGAACACGTCGTACATGACAGCAAGCGTTTCTTTCAAGCGATGGGGCGCCTCATAAAAAATCAACGTTTCCCGCGCTGTTTTCAACGACAGCAGCTGCTCTCGTTTTTCTTTTTTCGACCGGTCCAAAAAACCGACGAACAAAAAACGCTCCGTTGGCAGCCCGGAGGCGACGAGCGCCGTCACTGCCGCGTTGGCTCCGGGAAGCGGCACGACGCGGCACCGTTCATCCAGTGCAGCAGCAACAAGCTCATAGCCAGGGTCGGAAATGCCGGGCATGCCGGCGTCGCTCACCAGCGCCACCGTTTTCCCTTCTTTCAGCCATTCGACAAGCTGCCGGCCGCTCGCATATTTATTGTGTTCATGGTAGCTGACGAGCGGCGTATGAATGTCGAAATGCGACAACAGCTTTTTCGTCTGCCTTGTGTCTTCCGCAGCGATCACGTCCGCCTCCCGCAGGATCCGCACAGCGCGAAACGTCATATCGTCCAAATTGCCGATCGGCGTCGGCACGATGTACAGCGTTCCTTGTTTATCCCGGTCAGCAAAGCTTTTTTGGTGCCAAAGCATCCGTCTCCCGCCCCTTTACGATGAAATGATGCCGTATAGAATGCGCTTCGTTTCTTCGGTATATTCATCATCCTCACCATACACGATGAGCGGGGGCAACACTTTTAAGTCCGGGTTCGCATCTTTCATCCCCTCGATTAAAATCATGTTCGCTTCTTTGCCCGCTTTTGGATATACAAACCGAAGCCGTTTCGGCTCAAGCCGGTATCGGCGCATAAACGTCACAAGGTCGGACAGCCGTCCAGGCCGATGGACGAACGCCGCCTTTCCGCCTTGTTTCAGCAGCTGGCTGCTGACACGAACGACATCCTCCAGCGTGCAGTAAATTTCATGGCGGGCGATGGCAAAATGTTCATTTTTGCTTAGCTCCTCTCGGCCAACAGTCGGAAAATACGGAGGGTTGCATGTGACAACATCATACTGGCTGTAGCCGATGCGCTGCGGCGCCTCTTTAATGTCACCGTGTATGATTTCAATTTGTCCTTCAAGTCCGTTGTATGCGACGCTCCGCCTCGCCATGTCGCAAAGCCGCTCCTGAATTTCGATGCCGATAATCTTCCCCTTTGTCCGCCGGCTTAACAGCAGCGGGATGACCCCATTGCCTGTGCATAAATCGACAATCTTCCCCTTTTGAATCGGCATGTAGGCAAAATGGGCAAGCAGCACGGCATCAAGGGAAAAGGAAAACACAGACGGACTTTGGATAATGCGAAGCTCCTCATTGAGCAAATAATCGAGTCGTTCATCTGCGTACAATTCCACCATTTTGCGCACAATCCTCCATAGAAAAAAATAACCTTTCCGAAATGGAAAGGGGAGCACTGCCTTTATTTTTTGTTCAAAAACGACAAGCAAAACAAACAATCGCCTTCCGTGCGAACGCTTCCGTAGTGGACGTGGCAAATATGGAATCCTTCTTGGTAAAGGCGTGCCAAATTGTCATACCCTTCGCCAATGTCAAGCAGCTTTTTGCCCTGTTTCGTTTCTTTTTTCTTCTCCTCATCCCATGCTTCCGACATCTGCTCGAGCCGCCGGCGCAAATGGGCGTTTTCAATCTGCAGCTGATGGTTCTCCTCGAGAAGTTCTGATACGCGTTGCTTCAGCTGCACAAGCTCACGGTAAAAATGGCTCAGCTGCTCCTCCATATTGGCCACCAATTGAAACACTTCTTTTTTGTCTACCTTTTCCACATGGCCCCACCCCAAATTAATCTGCGACACGAATGGACAGCGTCCCGTTCTTCATCAGCTCATCGAGCGTATATTCAACGACCCGCCCGTGCTCCGGCAATTCGATCTGCAACACCCGCTCCAAAATGTTTAACCCGACGACTTTGCCAAAGCCATACGGCGTTTCGACATATTCCCCTAAATCAGGAAGTTGTTCTTTCGCTGTTTCGTACTCCTCGCTCTCATATTTTAAGCAGCACATGAGACGTCCGCACAACCCGGAAATTTTCGTCGGGTTGAGCGATAAGTTTTGATCCTTCGCCATCTTGATCGACACCGGCTCAAAATCGCCAAGAAAGGTCGAACAGCAAAGCATGCGGCCGCACGGTCCAATGCCGCCAAGCATTTTCGCCTCATCGCGCACCCCGATTTGCCGCAGCTCGATGCGCGTCCGGAAAATCGAGGCCAAGTCTTTGACAAGCTCACGGAAATCGACGCGGCCATCGGCGGTGAAATAAAAGATGACTTTGTTGCGGTCAAACGTATATTCAACATCAACAAGCTTCATTTCCAGCCCGTGCTCTTCCACTTTGCGCAAACAAATGTCGTACGCCTCGCGCGCCGCTTTTTTATTTTCTTCAACGACCCATTTGTCTTTTTCGTTCGCGACGCGGATCACTTTTTTCAGCGGCAGCACCACATCGTTTTCATCGACTTGTTTATTGGCGACGACGACTTTTCCGTATTCAATGCCGCGCGCCGTTTCGACGATGACAAATTCGCCGACGGGAATGATGAAATCGCCTGGATCAAAATAATAAATTTTCCCCGCTTTTTTAAAGCGGACACCGACGACAGTATACAACGCTCTCCCTCCTTTACCGCTTTAATTGAAGAACGAGCTGCTCCATCAACAGCGCCTGGCTCATGTTCGTTGTATTTAAACGCGCTTTCGCTTGCAAAATCGCTTCCATGCTGTCCAAAATCCGCCGCTGCGGGCAAGAAAGCGCCCACTGCTGCAGGCGGTCAAGATGGTCGCGATAGAGGGCGCCCTCGCTCCGTCCCACCTGAATATGCAATAAATCGCGGTATATATATAAAAGCAAATCGAGGCCAAGGTCAAGCTGGTGTTTTTCCGAAAAGTGCGGAACCACACGATCGTGGATGAAAAACAGCAACTGCAGCTCCGGTTTGCCGAGCATCTCATACAATTGTAGCACTAACGTTCGCGCATCAGCAAACCAACGGTCTTGACTGATCGCCAACGCCTCATCGTAGCTGTTCGTCACGTGGGCCGCCAGCAACGCCAACGAAGGCGGCACGCGCTCCTCCATGAGCCGGGCCGCGAGTTCCGCCGGCGGCAGCGGTCGGAAAGAAAGAACTTGACAGCGGGAAATAATCGTTCCTAACATTCGGTGATATTGCTCGGTCAACAGCACGGCCACCGTTCCCGGATGCGGCTCCTCCAGAAACTTCAGCAGGCTGTTGGCTGCGCTGGCTGTCATTTGATCGGCGTGCTCGACGATATACATCTTCTTATCCGACTCAACGGCTGTTTTTGTAAACTCTTGTTGCAGCCATTCGATTTGCTCTTTCTTGATCGACCCTCCATCCGGGCTGATCATCCGAACGTCCGGATGGTTGCCGGAATCGATGCGCCGGCAGTTGCGGCATTCCAAACACGGGGCGATTCCTGACGGGGACAAGCAAAACAAGCTTTTTGCCAACAACAAGCTAGCGGCTTTTTTTCCCGTCCCCCTCTGCCCTTCAAACAAGTACGCATGGGAAATCCGCCCTTTTTCAAGGCCGCTTTGCAGCATTTTCGCCGCCACCGGCTGATGCTTGGCCAGCTGCTCCCATCGCATCGCCATCACTCTCTCTCATTTCTTACCTTCTATTCTATCATGTTTATGGCAAATCATCACGGCCGGATTCATGGAAATCGCGCTTTGATCTTCCTTCCAGGCAGGCGAGCACTGCCGCGGCCGTCTCGTCAAACACGACATCGAGCGGCCGGCTCGCATCGATCACCACGATTCGGTCGGCAAACCGCTTGGCGAGCTTCCAGTACCCCTCCCTGACTTTCGTATGGAAAGACAACGCCTCGAGGTCGAGCCGGTTGACCTCCCGCCCCGTATGTTTCCGAATCCGTTCGAGCCCGATTTTTGGGTCAAGATCGAAATAAATGGTGAGCGATGGCATATATCCATCAATGGCAAACTCGTTAATTTTCCATACCTCCTCAATGCCAAGCCCACGGGCAAACCCTTGGTAAGCCAACGAACTGTCCACAAACCGGTCGCAAAGAACAATGCGCCCCGCCTCAAGCGCCGGCACGATCTTCTCGAGCAAGTGTTGGCGCCGGGCCGCCGCGTACAGCAATGCTTCCGTCCGTCCATCCATTTCCGTATAATCGCGATTCAAAATAATGGCGCGAATCGCCTCGGCGATGCGCACCCCGCCCGGCTCCCTCGTCGCCATCACGTCAAATCCACGCTTGCGCAACAACGATTCGAGCTTGCCGACCATCGTCGTTTTTCCAGCCCCCTCCGGCCCTTCAAACGAAAAAAAATACCCGTTCATCGTTCACGGCATCCTTTCTCTCATTCGAGTTCATAGACGACCAGCTGCCCGTGCCTAAGCCGGCTCCCTCCTTGTATATGCGCCCGATGGCCGAGAAGACGGCGAATCTGCTCAATATGGCGCCCGTCAATCCGCTCCCCAACCCAAACGAGCGGCACCCCGGGTGGATACGGAATAACCGTTTCCGCCGCTATGCACCCTTCCGCCTCCTCGATCGCGACGGCTTTTGTCCGCACATGGCGCAACTCATCGTATGGAACCACCGTCGACATCGGAGGATGTACGCAAGGGATGAAGTCAAACGGCGGCGTTTCCTCAACCGGCAGATCGCGCCACGCCCATTTGATTTTCTCCGCCGCCTCCATCAACCGTCCAGTGGCAGCAAGCGGGCAAATGAGCAAAACATTGGAAGGATCAGCCAGTTCGGCAAACACTCCTTCTTCCTCAAGACGCCGCTGCAGTTCATAGCCCGTCAGCGAGCTGCGCGTCTGCACCGTCACCTTCAGCGGATCGGTTTGAACACCGGGCTGACGGGAGGAAACGACCGCCACCCCGCTAATACGATCAAGCGCTGTCTTAAATCCGTCAATTTCAGCGACAATCGCCGCGACATCGTCCGCCGTCAGCTGAGCGACGTAGCGCCGCGCCAAATCGAGCGAGGCCATAATCGGGTAAGACGGGCTGCTTGACTGAAACAACTGCAAAAAATATTTCAACCGTTCAAGATCAACCCGCTCGCTGTTTACATGCAAAAACGCTCCCATCGTCATCGCCGGCAGCGTTTTATGCGCCGACTGGATAACGACATCGGCGCCGCAGGCAAGCGCTGACTGAGGAAACGGCGGGCCAGCCGCAAAATGGGCGCCATGCGCTTCATCAACTAGAACGGGAACGCCGCGTTCATGGGCAAAGCGGACGATGTCCGTTACATCAATGGACATCCCGTAATAGTTTGGATTGGTCAACACAACAGCCGCCGCATCGCGATGAAGCTCAAGCGCTTCCTTGACAGCTTCGGCACGAACATGCGAGGCGACGCGTACATCGCTGTCAAATTCGGGGGAAAGGAGAACCGGAGCCGCCCCCGCGATTTGCAGCGCATGCATCACTGACTTATGGCAGTTGCGCTGTACGATGACTTTCTGTTTATTTTTATCGCATACAGCGGCAATCATCGCTAAATTGCCCGCTGTTGACCCGTTGACAAGGAAAAATGTCTTAGCAGCCCCATACAGTTCAGCCGCCAATGACTGCGCCTCAGCGATAACCGATTCCGGATGATGCAAATCGTCAAGCCCCCCGATCTCCGTCGCATCAAGAGCCAGCAACGGCGCAAAAAATTCCGTTGCCTGCGGCGGAAACAACGCCCCATACTTATGCCCCGGCACATGGAAAGACACGGGGCGGCGGGCCCAATGCCGTGCCAATGCATCATATAAAGGAGTTTTCGCTTGATCCATCATGATCCTCTTTCCTAATCATCATTTACGAAGTGCAACGGCCGCATGCACCAAAAGTACACAGACACCCGATATGTATGAAGGCTGATGATTGGTTGAACCATCGGCCCCAAACGTGCTTTTTCCAAGATGAGAAACCTTTTCAAAACAGCTCTTCCCTTGCAGCCCAAAACACGGGTCGGCCGAAATCATTGTGTTTCGCCAGCCTGATGGGAAATGCTAAAAATAATATTAACATGAACCAGCCGGAAAGAAAATGAACAGACAGCGGCCGCCATTTTTCCCGAAGAAAAATAAAAACAGGCCTTGTACAGGCCTTCATGAGTAAATTTTCGACGCAACCATTTTCCGAAGCTTCTGCACATAAAATGCGTAATTTGGATCATCCGTATTCGTTTGTACAATCGCTTGGTTGCAGTCAATACAAAGAAAATGGCCAAAAAGGAAAATGCCCTTCTCTTTTTCTTGCTCACAAACGAGACAAACTTTTTCACGTCGATTTTTCCCAATCACCGGCGCCCCCACGCTCTCCACCTCCCATTCTCTATGTTTCCCACACTGATAACATTCTATACTAGTAGACGATAAAGGGTAAAAAAAACACCCCATTGCGCGTCATGCACAATGAGGTGCTCTGTTTTCCGCCTAGCAGCGACCTACTCTTGCAGGGGCGCTGGCCCCAACTACCATCGGCGCTGGA
>NZ_PIJF01000145.1:0-1032 GCF_002809985.1 Geobacillus sp. WSUCF-018B | reverse complement strand
GGGTAAGATCCCTCGAAGATGACGAGGTCGATAGGTCCGAGGTGGAAGCGTGGCGACACGTGGAGCTGACGGATACTAATCGATCGAGGGCTTAACCAAAATGCGGCTTCTTCCCAAAACGGTTATCTAGTTTTGAAGGAATGAAAAAAAGTCCTTGACAGCTCAGTGCGAATCATTATAATAATAAATGTCTAAAGTGATGTCATTCCGCAGTAGCTCAGTGACGAGCATTTGCATCATCGGATGAACTGCGAGTTGCCTCGACGCATCCAGCTTCTTTGAATCGGCTGGCAGAGGAAGAGGCAGGACATCTTGTTGGGAGAATTGACCGTCGTTATGATTCCGCAGTAGCTCAGTGGTAGAGCAATCGGCTGTTAACCGATTGGTCGCAGGTTCGAATCCTGCCTGCGGAGCCATCGTGGAGAGCTGTCCGAGTGGTCGAAGGAGCACGATTGGAAATCGTGTAGGCGTGAATAGCGCCTCAAGGGTTCGAATCCCTTGCTCTCCGCCATGATTCATCAACATGGCCCGTTGGTCAAGTGGTTAAGACACCGCCCTTTCACGGCGGTAACACGGGTTCGAATCCCGTACGGGTCACTTCTTCGTGGAGGATTAGCTCAGCTGGGAGAGCACTTGCCTTACAAGCAAGGGGTTGTATTCTTATCGCCGCGGGGTGGAGCAACAAGCCTTTGCTTCCTCGAAACCGCTTCGAGTTGCCCCGACGCATCTGGCTTCCTCGAATCAGTTAGTAGAGGAAGGGGCAACGAAAAATTTACTCAGAGCATGATCGAAACTGAATCATTTCCTATCGCCGCGGGGTGGAGCAGTCCGGTAGCTCGTCGGGCTCATAACCCGAAGGTCGCAGGTTCAAATCCTGCCCCCGCAACCAAATTGGTCCCGTAGTGTAGTGGTTAACATGCCTGCCTGTCACGCAGGAGATCGCGGGTTCGAGTCCCGTCGGGACCGCCATTGTTTCAAAATTATGAAAAGAGACAGCTCAGCAGCTCAGTCGGAGTTGCCTCAACGCATCTG
>NZ_PIJF01000144.1:0-1063 GCF_002809985.1 Geobacillus sp. WSUCF-018B | reverse complement strand
GCAGGGAATAGAGCTCATAAACCTGTTGACCATCAAACGACTCTTGTGGTAAATTCGTCAGTAAGATGTGGTATTTCTTTTGTTCGAGGGTTTGGCGTGTCAGTGCCTTCCCTTTTCTTTTTTCCCTTTTTCGCACATACGCCATCCGTTTTTGCCATTCTTCTTCCGTCAAACGTCGAAAAATCAAGCGTGGGATATACAAACGCTCATGCCCGATGTATACATGTTCCATTTCTACTGATTCCCCTTCCTTTAATTGATTCCCAAGATTCCCAATCCCATTCCTTCCACTGGCCATTCTCCTTGATATACACTTTCATATCGGAACGGAGCCGAGTAATATAATACGCTCCGCGGGCGTCGATCTCGGCCAGTGCGGCAACGGAGAAAAAGCCCAAATCCCGAATACATAGGTCATTCGGTAAAATCGTATGCTGGGCATGATAGGCAAAACGAGCGTCCGAGTCATTGGCCGATTGAACGCATAGCTGAAGGCAGGCGCCGGATAACAAGTCATATTCAAACTGAATTTTCACCCCCGACGAAACGGAACCTCGATAGTCTTCCCCATAGTCAGCGGGAACCAAAAAGCTGGTTGAGTCCAAAATCCGCAGGCGGGTAAAACAAGTTCGATAGGTCTCCATGGCTGACAAAAGCAATGGACGTTGATGCAGGAGGAGAAGGAAAAACACTTCTCGCAAAAATGCCACGGCCCGATCGGTAAAACGCTGATTCAAGCCTTCGCTTGAAAGGGAACAGCCATGCCAGAGCGTCAAGGCCGCACACAACCGCTGAAGCGACTGTTTGGCCAGTGAGCCATCTCCCCATGCACAGAGAGTCAGAAAGGCTTCCGCCGTTAACGAACGCTGCCGCCGGATAAAGCCTGTTTTCCGTGCGAGACGGGTTAATTCTTCGGGAGAAAAGAGTTGACGAATGGTTTGAATCCATGCTTTCATTTGTTTTTCCATGAAAAAAATCCTTTCTAACGTGGAGTGTTCGTTAGAAAGGATACCATGTTTTTGACGATGCACAAAGACCAAAATTCTTAACTTGATGGGTATGG
>NZ_PIJF01000016.1:0-57698 GCF_002809985.1 Geobacillus sp. WSUCF-018B | reverse complement strand
GGTGCAAGCACCCTTGCAGGCGAAGAACATTTGCCCGTCGCGGCGACCCGCGGACCTCCGCTTTTCGTCGCGCTTCGTTTCGTTCAGTTTTCAAGGAACGCTGTAAGTTGTCCTTTGTAAACAGCTCTTTTATATTATCATAACACTTTTTTGATGTCAACCACTTTTTTGCTTCGCTGTTGCCAAACTGCTTTTCCGAACAGCGACGTTTAAAAATATACCACTTTACCTCCAAAAATGCAAGATAATATTTTTAGGAAGTTTGCGGATCCCAATCCATGTTTATCCCCACCCCCGCTTTTGCCTACTCTGGCGCCAAGGAGTGGCAATTATGTTTCATAACCGCCATAGACCGCCGCATAAGATGTACATAGGACAACTGTTTAGGGAGGGATGGAAGCCATGTTTTACGCACTAAATGGGCGGACATTGAAAAAAGCTCTCATTATTATTTGTTCTGCTTTTTTCACTGCGGTCATCCTATACGCTTATGAAATGAACCGACCCGTGTTTTCGCTTTCCTCTGGGCCTAAGGCCGTGTACAAGGTGGACAATGACCGCGATGAGGTGGCATTGACGTTTGACATTAGCTGGGGGGATGAGAACGCGGAAAAAATTTTGGACGTATTGAAACAACACGGGATTAAAAACGCAACCTTTTTTTTATCAGCCTCATGGGCTGAACGCCATCCGTCCGTCGTAAAGCGGATCAAAGAGGAAGGGCATGAAATCGGCAGCATGGGGTATAATTTTGTCAATTATGCAGAACTCGAGAACGCTAAAATCCGCCAAGATTTAATGATGGCGGAGAAAGTGTTCGACATGTTAGGTGTGAAAAACGTCGAGTTGCTGCGCCCCCCGGGAGGGAATTTTAACAAAAAGGTGCTAAAACTTGCGGAGTCTCTCGGCTATACGGTTGTGCATTGGAGCGTTGACTCGAAGGACTGGCTGAATCCCGGCACAGAGCAAATTGTCGCCAACGTCACAAGCGATTTGGAGCCGGGCGATATTGTGCTCCTTCACGCGTCCGACTCGGCCAAACAAACGGCAAAGGCGCTGCCGAAAATTATTGCAGCCATGAAAGAAAACGGCTATAAAAACGCCAGCCTCTCTGAGCTGCTGGCCAACGGTGAAGCAGAAAGCAAAGGGATCGACTAAAAAGGGCGGGAGGCGGGTTTTCGCCTAAAAGCCGCCAGCCTTCCCTCAAGACTTTAGCATGGCCGCTGCAGTTGGATGATATCCTGATCATGTTTCCTTTTAGAATGAGCGGCCCGACAAAAAAGAACAGGCGGCGCTTTACGCGGACGATCCTGCGCCGCCTGTCAATTTATGCAGTATAAGAAGTTGATATGCATTGCATACTAGTAACGGAATCAGCATCAAATATAACCAGTCTCGGTCATTGATGCGCAAAACGGGAAACCATTCAATCACCGTTACCACGACCATAAAGAACAGCGCCGGGACGAATGCCCCTTTGTTCGTCTGCGCGCTTTTTATGTAGGCAACGGCTAAGCCAACCGCCAAAATAAACAAGGCGGTCAATACATACGGGATGATCGAATCGCCTTTATCCGCAAACACCATGTAGCGGAAATAGACTAGATCGAACAGCACGAACATGATCAAAACAAGCTGGACAGCGTTCCAGAGGGAACGGAACATGCCAAGTCCGAACCGATGGACGGTCAAATAGGCAAAAAAGCCCGCCTGGCTGATGACGCTGAAAATAAAGCCGACGCCGACATGCCAAAGCAATACGGCAAGAAATTCAATGACCTCGAAACGTACAAGGAGATGTCCAAACTCTTTCCAATTCAAAACTATCCCGACGGCTGCTGTCGCGATTCCGCCGATCAGCAGCGTGGTCAAAAATAAACGCACCCATTTGCGGCTGTTCACAGTTTGTTTCATCCTCCATTATTCAACATAGCCCGCTTAACATTTTACCAGCACCCTCTTGAAAAAGCCAGCTTCCATTCAGCCAAATGCATATTTTTTTCCCCAACATTCATATTAAAGGTGAGGGATTTTTGCAGAAAGGAGCTCATTTTTATGACCAAGTGCCTAATGCTCCTCTTGCTCAGTTTTCTCGTGCTCAGCTCATGTGCTCCCCAAGAAATCAGCCCTCCTCCCCCGGATTATGACGAAACGAAAAAAATGGTCGTCGACATTTTAAAAACAGATGAGGGGAAAAAGGCGATTCAAGATATTATGGCGGAAGACCAAATGAAGCAGCAACTTGTGATGGATCAAGCCGCTGTGAAAGATACACTCGAAAAGGTGCTGACATCGGAACAAGGGAAAAAATTTTGGGAAACCGCTTTAAAAGACCCGAAATTTGCCGAAAGCTTTGCCAAGGGACTGCAAAAGGAACATGAAAAAATGATAAAAGCGCTGATGAAGGATCCCGACTATCAACAGATGATGATGGACATTTTAAAAGATCCAGAAATGGAAAAGGCCATGATCGAAGTAGTGAAAAGCAAAGAGTTCCGCCAACACTTGCAAAAGGTGGTTACAGAAACGCTAAACAGCCCGCTGTACCAAGCCAAAATTCAAGATATGCTGACAAAAGCGGCGGAATCGCTCCAACAAGGCGCTGAAAAACAAGGAGAAGGGGAAGGGGAAGGAGAAGGAGGAGAAGGGGAAGAAAGCGACGGAGGCAACCAACAAGGCGGGGGAGGATAATCAATCAAAAAAGGTGTCCGGCGGGGGACGGGATCGCAACGTTCCAAAGAGCAGGCGATGCAATGCAGTTCCGCGCCATCGGACACCTTTTTCGTTATTCCCCTTAATATTTCTCCGCTATTTTGCGGGCGATGTCCATATAAATTTTTCCGATCGGATGATCTTCGGCGTAAATGGACGGAGCGAAATCATCATCGTTCCAGTCCGGCTGCTGAAGGGGCAGCTGCCCGAGCAACTCCGTGTTCAGCTCCTTTGCCAGCTTTTCCCCGCCGCCTTTGCCAAAGACGTATTCCCGCTCACCCGTTTTCCGGCTTTCGTAATACGACATATTTTCAATGACACCGATAATTTCGTGGTCGGTGCGCAGCGCCATCGCTCCGGCGCGGGCGGCGACAAACGCGGCGGTCGGGTGCGGAGTGGTGACGATAATTTCTTTGCATGACGGCAAAAGCGTGTGCACGTCTAACGCGACATCGCCGGTGCCTGGAGGCAAGTCGAGCAGCAAGTAATCCAAGTCGCCCCACTCAACTTCTTTGAAGAAGTTGTTCAGCATTTTTCCAAGCATCGGGCCGCGCCAAATGACCGGAGCATTGTCCTCGACGAAAAAGGCCATCGAAATGACTTTCACCCCAAACCGCTCGACGGGGATGATTTTATCGCCCCGCACTGTCGGACGCTGAGTAATTCCCATCATGTCTGGAACGCTAAACCCATAAATATCGGCGTCGATCAACCCGACTTTTTTGCCAAGCCGGGCGAGCGCGACCGCTAAGTTGACGGAAACCGTTGATTTTCCGACGCCGCCCTTGCCGCTGGCGATGGCGATATACGTCGTTTTTTGCGGATTGTCGCTGTATTTCTCAACCACTTCGCGCGGCAGTTCGGCAAACCGCAAGCCGACGGATGCGGCGCCAGCCTCTTTCAGCTGCTGGACGATCGCCGTTTGCACGCGCAGTTGGTCAGGCGTGCCGGTTTTGGCAAGCGCGATCTTTACGCTGACATGGTTTTTCTCTTCCTTAATTTTAATTTCTTGAATGGCGTTTGTTTCCTTAAAGGTCTTGTTTAAAAACGGGTCTTTCATGTTTTCAAGAATGGCTCGCACTTCGTTTTCCGTCAGCATCGTATTCACCAACCCTTTTTCAAATCAATAGTTCCCTTATATATTTACTATACCATAAACCGCCAGATGGCTTCCATTTCGGCCCCCTGCCTGTCCCGGCTTTTCGGCATTCGTTACATTGAGTGTTCTTTTCAGATGTATGAATGGCGATGGCGCGCTTTTGGACGGGGGAGAACGGTTCTCTCGCCTTGGCCGTTCTTCCCCGCTTGGAAGCAGGGCCTTTCCCGCTTCGGGACGATAAAAAACCCCGCTATTCGCGAGGGGTAGGTTCGTTCGAAAAGTAACGCAGCACTCCTTTGTAAATCGAGGCGGCGAGTTTCGTCTGGTAATGGTCAGAGGCGAGCAGATCCCGCTCGTCCGGATTCGATAAAAATCCAACTTCAACGAGCGCTCCGGGCTTTTTGGCATGCTTTAGCAAATAAACGGTATCAATCATTTTCGCTACCCGGTGGGTGTTTTCCAAGTTGCGCCGCAACTCGGCTTGGATGAATTTGGCGAGCCGCTCGTTTTCGATGAGCGAGCCGTAATAAAACGTCTGTGCCCCCCGCCAGCGCGGGGATGGAATGGCATTGAGGTGAATGCTGATAAACAAATCCGCATCGGAATGGTTAATGAATGATGTTCGTTCGTGCAAATCTTCCGTTTTCCGCCGGCTGTAGCCGCGCGTGGACGGGCTGGCCAAATCGCGGTCTGTCTCCCGCGTCATCAGAACGAGCGCTCCTTGTTGCTGCAAGTAGTCCCGCAATTTTTTCGCGACGTTGAGCGCGATTTCTTTTTCCAGCACCTCGCCGCCGACCGCCCCGCCATCCGGCCCGCCATGGCCGGGGTCTAGGACGATAATTCGCCCGGACAATGGGAGATTCCACGGTTTTGTTGAGGTCAGATCAGAAAATAAAGACGGAAATAACAAAATTCCCGCAATGGCAGCCGCGGCAAAGGCGACAAGCCACTTCCATTTTTCTTTCATCGTTTCTCCTCCCGCACGTTTCCCTTCTCTATCTTATATGGGACAAGGGGCGGGAATAGAACTTATTCAGTGAAGTTTTAGGCGGCGCCGTTTTTTTCCCCGTTCAAACCCTTCGGTCCACCAGCCGACGATATATTGCTCGCAGGCGTAATAGAGCGACTGGCCGAGCAGATCGTCGTCGATGTTGCCCCAAAAGCAGAGAAAATCAAAAAGTGTGTCAATTAAATATTTCTCCTCTTGCGCGCAACGTCGGCGCACGCTGTCCACAGACTCCCCATAATAGCCGAACCGGCTGTAATGGGCGCCGAGCAAATACGCTTCAATGGCCAGATCAATGCAGCCTTCCTCAACAGTAGATGGGAAAATCCGGTACATTTGATAGAAAGGGGCAAAATGTTCCAACACTTTGGCCCGCAATTTCTCCAGCGACAACTCCCGCAGCATTTTCCGCTCATAGCGGAGCTGCTTTTCCTGCCTTTTTTCCGCGAATGAAGTGATGACTGTCATCGTGTTTCACGCTCCTTTACGATGTAGTGTTTAACGATCGAACGCAAACATGCGCGCGGGCCAAAGGCAGAAATAAGCAAAAAACCCAGCCAAACTGGCTGGGTTGGACAACACGGTTAACGTTTCGAGAACTGCGGAGCGCGGCGGGCGCCTTTGAGCCCGTATTTTTTCCGCTCTTTGACGCGGGCATCGCGCGTCAGCAAGCCAGCGCGCTTCAATACGGTGCGGAATTCCGGATCGACTTGAAGCAACGCGCGGGCGATGCCGTGGCGAATGGCGCCCGCTTGGCCGGCAAATCCGCCGCCGTGAACGTTCACCAACACGTCGTAGCTGCCGAGCGTTTCTGTCAGTACAAGCGGTTGCTTTACCATTTCGATAAGCGCTTCTGTCGGAATATATTCACGAATGTCTTGTTTGTTGACGATGATGCGTCCATCGCCCGGGACGAGGCGGACGCGAGCAACCGAGCTTTTGCGACGACCTGTACCGTAATATTGTACTTGTGCCAAAATAAATACCCTCCCTTGTCAATTATCCGCGAAGTTCGTATACTTCCGGTTTTTGCGCTTGATGCGGGTGTTCGCTTCCGCGGTAAACATGCAGTTTTTTGAACATTTGACGGCCAAGGCTGCCTTTTGGAAGCATGCCGCGCACCGCCCGTTCAATCATTTGTTCCGGATAATTCGTGCGCATTTCGAGCGCCGTTCTCACTTTCAAACCGCCTGGATATAAGCTGTGGCGATAGTACAATTTTTTCGTTAACTTTTTCCCTGTCAGTTCCACTTTGTCAGCATTGATGACGATCACATGATCCCCGCAGTCAACGTGCGGAGTGAACGTCGGTTTATGTTTGCCGCGCAACAGCGCTGCGACTTCGCTGGCCAGACGACCCAACGTTTTGCCGGCTGCGTCGACAACGTACCATTTACGCTCTACTTCATTCGGTTTCGCCATATAAGTCGTACGCAATGTAGTTCCCTCCTAAAAAGAAAAATGAACAAGTAAAGTTGTTTATTTCAACACGATTGCTGTCCGGGGCTAATCGTGGAAAATACATGCCATATGATATAATAGCTTGCCGGAACGCCAATGTCAAGAAGATGTTACACGGGGACTCGTTGTCTTCACTTATGGCGCCCCGGTTTTTTGTCATCTAAAAGCGTGAGACGACTTTCGAACACGGTGTTCACCACCGGTCAACTGACGGCGAAAAACTCATCATCATAGTACACCCGCCATAAATACAATCCTTCCGCCGGCGCCGTCGGGCCAGCGAGTCTCCGGTCTTTGGCTGCAAGCAATGCTGCAATGTCTGCCGGGGACCGCCTCCCTTGGCCAATTTCAAGCACTGTGCCGACGATGATGCGCACCATGTTGTACAAAAAGCCGCTGCCGATGAACCGGAATTCCATCATCGAACCGTCGGTTTCCACCTCTGCCTGGTAAATGGTGCGTATGCGATCCTCCATTTCCGTTTTGGCGGAGCAGAAGCTCGTAAAGTCATGCGTCCCGATCAGTTGGCGAAGCGCTTCATCCATGGCGCCGATATGCAGCGGGTATGGATGCCACGCGCAGTAATGGCGGCGAAAGACGTCGCGGTCGGCGGCAGTCCACACTTTGTAGCGGTACTCTTTTGCCTTGGCCGAAAAGCGGGCATGAAAGGTGCTGTCTGCCTCCTCTGCCGAACGAACGGCGATATCGTCCGGAAGCTGGGCGTTTAACGCTCTTTTCCACTGTTCAGGAGAAAGCACAAGCGCCGTATCGAAGTGGATGACTTGCCCATAGGCGTGAACCCCGGCATCCGTCCTCCCGGAAGCCGTTACACGCACGGCTTTCCCTTTATGCATCCGTTTGAGCACTTCCTCAATCTCGCCTTGCACCGTCCGTTTTCCCGGCTGAATTTGATAACCGGAAAAATGGGTGCCGTCATACGCTACCACGCATTTGATCCGTCTCGTCATGGCCTTCCTCCGCTATGAGCGTAATAAAAAGAGCAACAGCGCCAGCAGGGCCGTAGCGGCTAACAACACGGTGTCTGCCGGCTTCCAAGCAAGTTGGCGGAGTTTCGTCCGCCCTTCGCCGCCGCGGTAGCCGCGCGCTTCCATCGCCGTCGCCAGCTCATCCGCCCGCTTGAACGAACTGATAAACAGCGGCACAAGAAGCGAGACGATCGCCTTCATCCGCTCAGAGAACCGGCCGCCGGAAAAGTCGACGCCGCGGGCGGCTTGCGCTTTCATAATTTTTTCTGTTTCTTCCATTAAAGTTGGAATGAAGCGGAGCGAAATCGCCATCATTAAGGCGAGCTCATGAACCGGCACGCGCCATTTTTTCAATGGACTAAGCAAGCTTTCGACGCCATCGGTCACTTCAATCGGCGTTGTCGTCAGCGTCAGCATCGTCGTCATGAGCACAAGGAGCAAAAATCGCATGGAAATAAAAATTCCTTGCCGAATGCCGCCTTCGTAAACGGACAGCGCGCCAATCCGGTAGAGGACATCCCCTTCTTTCGTCATCAATACATGCAATAACAACGTAAACAACACGACCCATAAAATCGGCTTTAAGCCGCGCAAAATGAAAGAAAGCGGGATGCGCGACAGGGCTGCAAAAGCAAACGTAAACAACGACAGCACCGCATACGTCACCGCATTATTCGCCAAAAAAACGATGAAAACATAGGCGAATACGATCAGCAGCTTCGCCCGCGGATCTAAGCGGTGAATGAGCGAATGGCCGGGCACGTATTGCCCGATAATGAAATGATTAGTCATGAATGCTCACCCTAGAAAACAGTTGCTGGATGGCCTCCACCGTCTGTTCGATCGTCAAACACGGAGAGGGAATGGCGACCCCAAACCGCGCTTCCAGCTCCCGCTTCAACTTGACCGTCTCCGGTACGCTAAGGCCAATGGCGGCAAGCCGATCGGCATCGCGGAACACCTCTTCCGGCGCTCCCTGCCCCCACACCGTCCCTTCATGCATGACGATGATTTGGTCGGCATAGCGGGCGGCATCTTCCATACTATGAGTCACGAGCACCGTTGTTAACCGTTTTTCGCAATGAAGACGGTAAAACATCTCCATAATCTCTTTCCGCCCGCGTGGGTCCAGCCCAGCGGTCGGTTCATCAAGCACCAGCACTTCCGGTTCAAGCGCCAGCACGCCGGCAATGGCGACGCGCCGCATTTGCCCGCCGCTTAAATCGAACGGCGATTTGGCCAACACATCCTCGCTGAGCCCGACTAGTTTGATAAGCTCTCGCGCTTTCCGTTTCGCCTCTTCTTCGGAAACGCCGAAATTAAGCGGGCCAAAACAAATATCCTTCTCGACCGTTTCCTCAAACAACTGGTGTTCCGGAAATTGGAACACAATCCCAACCTTTTTGCGCAGCGGTTTGAGCTGCTTCGGCCGCTTGTCGCCGGTGATGATCTCATCGCCGACTTTTATCGTGCCGCTTGTCGGTTGCAGCAAGCCGTTTAAGTGTTGAAGGAGCGTCGATTTGCCCGAACCGGTGTGGCCAACGATGGCGACGTATGCCCCACTGGGAATCGACACATTCACATTATACAGCGCCCGGCGGGCGAGCGGCGAACGGGCATTGTATACATGTTCTACTTTTTCGAATACAATGTCCATAGCTCTTCGACCAACTCCTCCGTCGTCAAGTGTGCGGAACGAAGCGGAATGCCTTGTTCCCGCAAACGGCTGCCCATTTTCACGGCAAACGGCAAATCAAGGCCGATGCGCTCGAGCTTGCCCCCAAGCCGAAAGATTTGCTCCGGCGTCCCTTCCGCCATGACCTCACCTTTGTTCATCACGATGATGCGGTCGGCTTTCGCCGCTTCCTCCAAATCGTGCGTGATCGACAATACTGTAATGCGCTGTTGCCGGTTCAAGCGGCGAACCGTCTCGAGCACCTCTTCCCTTCCCCGCGGGTCGAGCATCGATGTCGCTTCATCCAAAATGATCATATCAGGGTGAAGCGCCAAAATGCCGGCGATAGCGACACGCTGCTTTTGCCCGCCGGAAAGCCGGTGCGGCTCGTGTTCGAGAAACGCCTCCATATGCACCAGGCGGATGGCTTCACGGATGCGCTCAATCATTTCATCGCGCGGAACACCATTATTTTCAAGGGCAAAGGCGATATCATCCTCGACAGTTGTCCCGACAAATTGGTTATCTGGATTTTGAAACACCATGCCGACGCGCCGGCGCACCTCCCAGACGGTCGTTTCATCGAGAGGACGCCCAAACAGGCGAATGACGCCCCGCTCCGGCCGAAGCAAACCGATTAACAGCCGGGCAACGGTCGACTTGCCGGATCCGTTATGGCCGACAATCGCCAGCCACTCCCCGCGTCCGGCCTGGAAGCTCACGTTTTGCACTGCATACTCCGATTGGTTCGGATAACGGAAGTACACTCCTTCGATCGAAAGGATCGGTTCGGCCATGATTGTTTCTCCTCGCCTTGGCACGTTTCCGGCCGTGCCTTGCTAAATGATGGTAAACAAAAAAAGGGCATAGATCCAGTTCAAACGAAACTGTCTCGCCCTTGTTGAAATGAAACCGTTACACGAGCTCAATAATGACCATCGGCGCCCCGTCTCCGCGGCGAGGACCAAGTTTCATAATGCGTGTATAGCCGCCTTGGCGGTCTTGGTAGCGCGGCGCAATGTCACTGAACAGCTTTTGCAGTGCATCTTGGCCGGTTTCACTGTTGGCGACTTCCTTGCGGATAAATGCCGCTGCTTGACGACGGGCATGCAAATCGCCGCGTTTGCCGAGCGTGATCATTTTTTCGATAACCGAGCGCAATTCTTTTGCTCGCGCTTCCGTCGTTTCGATGCGTTCATTGATGATTAAATCTGTCGCTAAATCGCGAAGCAATGCTTTCCGTTGAGAAGTCGTGCGTCCTAGTTTTCTGTACGACATCAAATGTCCCTCCCTTTTAAAATGATGTGTTCCTCATTGCTGTCGTAGTCGATCGGCGCTTAACGCCAAATCTATGGCCAACGCGCATGTCCGCCCCACCGGGCGGGGCTGGCGCTTAATCGTCTTTACGGAGGCTAAGCCCCAGCTCCGCTAACTTCGCTTTCACTTCTTCGAGCGATTTGCGGCCGAGGTTGCGCACTTTCATCATATCCTCTTCCGTTTTTTGCGTCAGCTCCTGAACGGTGTTAATGCCGGCACGCTTCAAGCAGTTGTAGGAACGGACAGACAGATCGAGCTCCTCGATCGTCATTTCCAGCACTTTTTCTTTTTGATCGTCCTCTTTCTCTACCATGATTTCAGCATTTTGCGCTTCATCTGTCAAGCCGACAAAAATGTTCAAGTGCTCGGTTAAAATTTTCGCCCCAAGGGAAATGGCTTCTTTCGGCCCGATGCTCCCATCGGTCCAAACGTCGATCGTCAATTTGTCATAGTCGGTCACTTGGCCGACCCGTGTATTTTCGACCTGATAGGAAACACGGGAGACCGGCGTATAGATGGAGTCGATCGGAATCACGCCGATTGGCTGGTCCTCGCGCTTGTTCGCCTCGGCCGGGACATACCCACGTCCCCGTCTGGCGGTCATGCGCATGCGCAGGCGACCGCCTTCCGCCAGCGTAGCAATATGAAGGTCCGGGTTTAAAATTTCTACATCGCTGTCGTGAGTAATATCGGCAGCCGTGACAACTCCTTCACCCTGCACATCAATTTCCAACGTTTTCTCTTCGTCTGAATAAATCTTCAACGCCAATTTTTTGATATTCAAGATGATGGCTGTCACATCCTCGACGACGCCGTCAATCGTTGAAAACTCGTGCAGTACACCGTCGATTTGCACCGATGTCACAGCCGCACCAGGGAGTGAAGACAATAGGATACGACGTAAGGAGTTCCCTAAAGTTGTACCATATCCACGCTCAAGCGGTTCGACGACGAATTTGCCGTATTTGGCATCTTCGCTCAGTTCGACCGTTTCAATTTTCGGCTTTTCAATTTCAATCATCGATTATTATACCCTCCTTCAAAACGTCGAGACCCCGACCAAACGGTACACGCCTAATAACATTCCCCCATGAATCTCTCTCTTTCAGCTTGCCGGCGGCCAAAGCCGGCTTCCCTGTCACGGTCTTTATCATATCCCATTATTGACAATGGTTCAAATTCTATACAGGGGCGTTACACGCGGCGACGTTTTGGCGGACGGCATCCATTGTGCGGGATTGGAGTGACGTCTTTGATCGCCGTAATTTCCAACCCGGCTGCCTGCAACGCACGGATCGCTGCCTCACGGCCAGCCCCCGGACCTTTGACGTTCACTTCGACTGTTTTCATGCCGTGTTCCATCGACGCTTTCGCTGCCGCTTCGGCTGCCATTTGCGCCGCAAACGGCGTCGATTTACGCGAGCCTTTGAATCCGAGCGAACCGGCGCTCGCCCAGGCGATGGCGTTGCCATGAACGTCCGTAATCGTCACGATCGTGTTGTTGAAAGTCGAACGGATATGAGCGATGCCAGTGTCAATATTTTTTCTCACCCGGCGTTTGCGAGTGTTTGTTCTGCGTGCCATTCGTCAAATGACCTCCTTTGCGTGATTATTTTTTCTTATTCGCTACCGTACGGCGCGGACCTTTGCGCGTGCGGGCATTGTTTTTCGTGTTTTGGCCGCGAACCGGCAATCCGCGGCGATGGCGGAGTCCGCGATAGCAACCGATTTCCATCAGCCGTTTAATGTTTAACGATACTTCGCGGCGCAAATCCCCTTCCACTTTTAAGCGGCCGACGATTTCGCGAATGCGGCTAAGCTCTTCTTCCGTTAAGTCACGGACGCGCGTGTCTTCCGATACCCCTGCTTCTTTTAAGATTTTTTGCGCCGTTGGTTTGCCGATCCCGTAAATGTATGTTAACGAAATGACTACGCGCTTGTCGCGCGGAATGTCAACACCTGCAATACGTGCCATCGTAGTACACCTCCTTGGAAATTACCCTTGACGTTGTTTGTGTTTTGGATTTTCACAAATGACCATGACTTTGCCGCGTCTGCGAATAACTTTGCATTTTTCGCAAATCGGTTTGACAGATGGTCTCACTTTCATGTTGTTTACCTCCTTATTAAACGGAGTGCAATCTTTTATTTATACCGATACGTGATTCGTCCACGCGTCAAATCATAGGGCGACAATTCCACCGTCACTCGGTCGCCGGGCAAAATGCGGATGAAGTGCATGCGGATTTTGCCGGACACATGGGCCAATACCGTATGCCCATTTTCTAATTCTACACGAAACATCGCATTTGGCAATGTTTCAATGACGGTGCCTTCTACTTCAATGACATCGTCTTTTGCCATCGAGCGGCTCCCCCTCCTTCGAATGAGTAACATTGTGTTACGCAAAACCGGACGGACATAAGGCGGCGCAATTGTCCACGGTGAGCGGGAAGGTCGGTAAGCGGCCGCCTTGATCGCGGAATCGGCGAAACAGCTTTAGACAACTGCAAACGTTGAAAACGGTTCGCCGATCTGCCCGAGCGCCTCGAGGCGGCTCTGCCTCGATCCGTTCACGTTAAAATTTCATAGCCATTTTCCGTAATCACAATCGTATGTTCAAAATGGGCACACCGTTTTCCGTCCGCCGTCACGACGGTCCAGTCATCAGCCAACGTTTTGACATGGCGGCTGCCCGCATTGACCATCGGTTCGATGCATAGCGTCATCCCCGGACGCAAAATCGGCCCTTTATTCGGCGGCCCATAATGCGGGACTTGCGGGTCTTCATGTAAGTGTTGACCAATTCCATGCCCCACATACTCGCGAACGACGGAAAAATGGTGCGCTTCAACATACGTTTGAATCGCATGAGAAATGTTCGTCAAACGAGCGCCTGGCTTCGCCTCGGCGAGTCCGACATACAACGATTGTTCTGTTACGTCGAGCAGCCGCTTCGTCTCCGCATCGATCTCCCCAACGGGATACGTCCAGGCGGAGTCGGCGTGATACCCTTCATACTGGGCGCCCACATCGATCGTAATAATGTCGCCCTCGCATAACACACGGTCGCCGGGAATGCCGTGCACAAGCTCCTCATTGACTGAAGCGCAAATGCTTCCCGGGAACCCTTGGTATCCTTTAAACGATGGAACGGCGCCATGGGAACGAATCACTTCCTCCGCGATGGCATCCAGTTCCTTTGTCG
Source organism: Geobacillus sp. WSUCF-018B (assembly GCF_002809985.1). Taxonomy (NCBI): domain Bacteria; kingdom Bacillati; phylum Bacillota; class Bacilli; order Caryophanales; family Anoxybacillaceae; genus Geobacillus; species Geobacillus sp. WSUCF-018B. Next base: position 44,234 of record NZ_PIJF01000016.1, on the reverse strand, counting down.
TGACCCCGGGGCGAATATGGTTTTTCAACTCTTCCAACGTAGCGGAAACAATTTTTCCAGCCTCGCGCATGAGGGCGATTTCGTGCGCGGTTTTGCAAATGATCATCGAGCAAGTCCCCCGAGCAATTCACGAATATCGGCAAACACCTTTTCCATGTCCTGTTCGCCGTTAATGTGGCGCAAATAGCCTTTTTGTTCGTAAAAGTCAAGGAGCGGCTTCATTTGTTTCATATTCACTTCGAGCCGGTTCGCCACTGTCGCTTCGTTATCATCGGCGCGCTGGTACAATTCCCCCCCGCACTTATCGCAAACACCCGGTTTCGCCGGCGGATGAAAAACAAGATGGTACGTCGCTCCGCAGTTGCGGCAAATCCGTCTGCCGGTCAAGCGCTCCATTAAAACGTCTTGGCGGACATCGATATGGATGACATAGTCAAGTTTGCGGCCGATGTCGGCCAACATCGTTTCTAGCGCCTCCGCTTGAGCGACCGTGCGCGGGAATCCATCGAGCAAAAAACCGTTTTGGCAATCGTCTTTGCTCAGCCGTTCACGGACAATGCCGATCGTCACTTCATCCGGAACAAGGTCGCCGCGGTCCATATATTGCTTCGCTTGAAGCCCTAGCGGCGTTCCTTCCTTCATCGCCGCCCGAAACATATCGCCCGTTGAAATGTGCGGAATACCGTAAGCCGCTACGATTTTCTCGGCCTGCGTGCCTTTGCCGGCACCCGGCAGCCCCATCAGCACTAAATTCATCCTAACTCCCCCTATCGGCAAGGGATGCCCGCTCTTGCCTTCTTTATTTGATGAATCCACGGTAATGGCGTTTCACCAGCTGGCTCTCAAGCTGTTTCATTGTCTCCAGCGCCACGCCGACGACAATGAGCAAGCTCGTACCGCCAATTTGCGCAGAAGGTGGCAAGTTCGCAACGTTCACGAAGAACACCGGCAGCACGGCAATGACCGCTAAAAAGACAGAGCCGACGAGCGTCAGCCGGTACAAAATTCTCGTTACATACTCTTGTGTATTCTTTCCAGGACGGATGCCTGGAATGTAGCCGCCTTGCTTCTTCAAATTCTCCGCCATTTGCTCCGGGTTGACTTGGACGAACGCATAAAAGTACGTAAACGCGATAATAAGCACGACGTAAATCGTCATGCCAATCGGATGGGTATAATCAAACGTTCGGCGAATCCACAATGTTACATCATTCGTACCAAAAAACGATGCGATCGTCGGTGGTGCAATTAAAAATGAGATCGCAAAAATCACTGGAATAACCCCGGCCGGGTTCACTTTTAACGGCAAGTGGGTGGAATGGCCGCCAACCGGACTCCGGCCTTCAAGCCGTTTGGCATATTGGATCGGAATTTTCCGGAACGCCTGCTGGATGTAAATGACCCCAACGATGACGGCGATGACCGCCAACGCCACGAGCAGGAGCCGGACGATGCGCAAAAACAAATCTTCCCCGACATTTTCAAACTGCTGGGCGTAGATTTGGTTTAGGACTGTCGGAATGCCGGAGACGATCCCTGCAAAAATAATGATCGAAATCCCATTTCCGACGCCTTTGGCGGTGATTTGCTCACCGAGCCACATTAAAAATGCGGTGCCGGCCGTCAAGACGACCGCGATCAGCAAATACGTGCCGATGCCCGGATTTCGAATGAGCATCCCGCCGGCTAAATTGTTGAAGCCGTACGACATGCCAAGCGCTTGGATAAACCCGAGCACGATCGTGAAATAGCGGGTAAACTGAGCTAATTTACGCCGGCCAACCTCGCCTTGCTTCGACCATTCTGTAAATTTCGGAACGACGTCCATTTGCAGCAGCTGGACGATAATCGACGCGGTGATGTAGGGCATAACCCCCATGGCAAAAATTGAAAAGTTTTGCAGCGCCCCGCCGCCAAAAATGTTCAGGACGCCGAACGCATTTAATTCATCTTGCAGCTTGAGCACATCGGTGTTCACGCTCGGAACCGGGATGAACGTTCCGATGCGGAACACGATCAGCATAAGAAGAGTGAAAATGATTTTGTTTCGAATATCACTGACGCGCATAAAGTTGGAGATTGTCCGAAACATTAAATCACCTCAGTTTTACCGCCAGCCGCCTCAATGGCCTCTTTCGCCGATGCCGAGAACTTATGCGCTTTGACCGTCAGCTTTTTCTCGATTTGGCCTTTGCCCAAAATTTTCACGCCCGATTTCAACTTGCTAATAACGCCCGTTTCAAGGAGCAATTCCGGCGTTACTTCCGTTCCGTCTTCAAAACGGTTCAGTTTTTCCAAGTTCACGACTGCATATTCTTTCCGGTTGATGTTCGTGAAGCCGCGCTTCGGCAAACGGCGGAACAACGGTGTTTGACCGCCCTCAAAACCGAGGCGAACCCCCCCACCCGAGCGGGCATTTTGACCTTTTTGACCACGTCCGGACGTTTTGCCGTTGCCTGACCCGATCCCGCGGCCGACACGAACCGCTTTCTTCCGGGAACCCGGCGCTGGTTGCAATTCATGAAGTTTCATGGCGAAGCACCTCCTTACGATTATTCCTCAATTTCTTTCACTTTGACCAGATGAGCGACTTTGTTGATCATCCCGCGGATGGCAGGATTGTCGTTATGGACGACCGTTTGATGCATTTTCCGCAAGCCGAGCGTTCTGACGGTAATGCGCTGATCTTCCGGACGGCCAATCACGCTGCGCGTGAGGGTAATCGCCAGTTTTTTTGCCATGATCGTTCCCTCCTTATCCTAACAGTTCCTCGACTGTTTTGCCGCGCAATTTTGCTACGTCTTCGGCGCGTTTTAATTGTTTCAACCCATCGAACGTGGCGCGCACCATGTTGATTGGCGTGTTCGAGCCGATCGATTTTGACAAAATGTCGCTGATGCCCGCCAGCTCTAATACGGCACGGGCCGGACCGCCGGCGATAACCCCGGTACCTTCAGAGGCCGGTTTTAAAATGATTTCCCCAGCGCCGAAGTGGCCGATGACTTCATGTGGAATCGTTGTGCCGACGATCGGCACTTCAATTAAGTTTTTCTTCGCATCTTCAATGGCTTTGCGGATCGCTTCCGGAACTTCTTGCGCTTTCCCGGTGCCAAATCCGACGTGGCCGTTTTTATCGCCGACGACGACGAGAGCTGAAAAGCGCAGGCGACGTCCGCCTTTCACGACTTTTGCTACACGGTTGACCGCGACTACACGCTCTTCGAGTTCGAGTTTATTTGGATCGATACGACGCATCGTTGTCCCTCCTTTGTGATTAGAATTCCAGACCGGCTTCGCGGGCGGCATCCGCTAGTGCTTTCACCCGGCCATGGTACAAATATCCGCCGCGATCGAAGACGACTTGTTTGATGCCTTTTTCCAACGCCCGTTTGGCGACAAGTTCGCCGACTTTTTTCGCCGCCTCAATGTTGTTCGTCGAATCTAAGCCGAACTCTTTATCCAATGTCGACGCGCTGACAATCGTTGCTGATTTTGTATCATCAATAATTTGTGCATAAATATGTTTGTTCGAACGGAACACGCTCAACCGCGGACGTTCAGTCGTGCCGAAGATTTTTTTCCGGATGCGCGCGTGTCTTTTTTTGCGGACCGCGTTTCGGTCAACTTTTGTGATCATCGAGTGTCACTCCTTTCGCTTCGCTATGCCGCGTTATTTACCAGTTTTGCCTTCCTTCAGGCGCACCAATTCGCCTTCGTAGCGAATGCCTTTGCCTTTATACGGCTCCGGTGGGCGTACAGCACGAATGTTGGCTGCCAATTCGCCGACGCGTTGTTTGTCTGCCCCTTTGACGATAATTTTCGTTTGGGACGGCACTTCGATTTCGAGCCCTTCCTCTGGCTCAATTTCTACCGGATGGGAGTAACCGACGCTCAACACAAGCTTTTTCCCTTGTTTGGACGCCCGGTACCCGACACCAACGAGTTCGAGCGCTTTTTCATACCCTTTCGAAACGCCTTCGACCATGTTGGCGAGCAAGCTGCGCGTCGTGCCGTGGAGCGCGCGGTGATGTTTTTCATCGCTTGGGCGCGTAACGGTGATCACATTGCCCTCAACGGTGATCGTCATATCCGGATGGAACGTGCGGGTTAATTCCCCTTTCGGCCCTTTGACCGTAACCGTGTTGCCGTTGACCGTAACGGTGACACCGGCAGGAATTTCAATTGGTTTTTTGCCGACACGTGACATGTCAAACACACCTCCATTCTTGAGCAAATAAATTACCAAACGTAGGCGATTACTTCGCCGCCCGTGCCTTTTTGCCGTGCTTCTTTGTCCGTTAAGACGCCTTGCGATGTCGAAAGAATCGCGATGCCTAAGCCGTTTAAGACGCGCGGCACTTCATGAGCCTTGACGTATACGCGCAAACCGGGTTTGCTGATGCGTTTCAGCCCTGTAATGACGCGTTCATTGTTCGGGCCGTACTTCAAGAAGATGCGGAGAATGCCTTGTTTGTTGTCTTCGATATATTCATAATCACGAATAAACCCTTCGCGCTTTAAAATTTCGGCGATTTCCCGCTTGATTTTCGAAGCCGGGACTTCGAGCTTTTCGTGACGAACCATATTCGCATTCCGAATGCGGGTCAGCATATCAGCAATTGGATCTGTCATCACCATTTTGTTTTACCTCCTTCCCAATCAATGGGTTGATTACCAGCTGGCTTTTTTGATGCCAGGAAGTTGACCTTTATATGCGAGTTCACGGAAACAAATACGGCAAAGTTTAAACTTGCGGTAAACCGAATGCGGGCGGCCGCAGCGCTCGCAGCGGGTATACGCTCTTACTTTAAACTTCGGCGTCCGTTTTTGTTTCGCGATCATCGATTTTTTAGCCACGATTTCGCCTCCCTTGCCTTATGGGATCATTATTTTTGGAATGGCATGCCCAGCAACGCCAGCAGTTCACGCGCTTCTTCGTCCGTGTTGGCCGTTGTGACGATCACGATATCCATGCCGCGCACTTTGTTCACTTTATCGTAGTCAATCTCCGGGAAAATGAGCTGCTCTTTAATGCCGAGCGTATAGTTGCCGCGGCCATCGAACGCTTTTTTCGATACCCCGCGGAAGTCGCGCACGCGCGGGAGCGAGACCGAGATCAACTTATCAAGAAATTCATACATCCGTTCACCGCGCAACGTTACTTTTGCACCGATCGGCATCCCTTGGCGGAGACGGAAGCCCGCAATCGATTTTTTCGCGCGCGTCACAACCGGACGCTGGCCGGCGATCAACGTCAGCTCTTCGACGGCGCTGTCTAATGCTTTCGGGTTTTGCACCGCGTCGCCGACACCCATGTTGATGACGATTTTTTCGATTTTCGGCACTTGCATGATCGATTTATAGTTGAACTTGCTCATCAGAGCAGGAACGACTTCTTTTACATACTTCTCTTTTAGGCGGTTCATAAAGGTACCTCCTTTCCTGCGTCACGATTATTTATCTAAAATCTCTCCGGATTTTTTCGCGTAGCGCACTTTTTTACCGTCGACAATTTTGTAGCCGATGCGCGTCGGTTCGCCTGTTTTCGGATCTAACGGCATCACTTTCGACACGTGGATCGGCGCCTCTTTTTCGATGATGCCGCCTTGCGGATTCGCTTGCGACGGTTTCGCATGCTTTTTCACAATGTTGACGCCCTCAACGATGACGCGGTTTTTCTTCGGAAACGCCGCCAGGATGACGCCTTGTTTGCCTTTGTCTTTGCCGGAGATTACTTGCACTTTGTCACCTTTTTTTACATGCATCGCATTCGCACCTCCTTGAAACGTGCTTCCGTCCCATTAGATAACTTCCGGGGCTAACGAAATGATTTTCATGAAATCTTTGTCGCGCAGTTCGCGGGCAACCGGCCCAAAAATACGCGTGCCGCGCGGGCTTTTGTCATCGCGGATGATGACGCAGGCGTTCTCGTCAAAACGGATATATGAACCGTCCGGACGGCGCACCCCGCGTTTTGTGCGGACGACCACCGCTTTTACGACTTGACCTTTTTTAACAACGCCACCTGGCGTCGCATCTTTAACCGTAGCGACAACAACATCGCCGATGTTCGCATAGCGGCGGCCCGAGCCTCCGAGCACTTTAATGACAAGCACTTCGCGTGCGCCAGAGTTATCAGCTACTTTTAAGCGAGATTCTTGTTGAATCATCGACGAAACCTCCTTTCGGACTTATCTCCCCGAACTGGAATGAAATGATTACAGAACAACTGCTTTTTCAACGATCTCGACGAGGCGGAACCGTTTCGTTGCCGACAGCGGGCGGGTTTCCATGATTTTGACGATGTCGCCCACTTTCGCTTCGTTATGTTCGTCATGTGCTTTATATTTTTTCGAATATTTCACGCGCTTGCCGTATAACGGATGTTTTTTGTACGTTTCAACCAAAACGGTAATCGTTTTGTCCATTTTGTCTGATACGACCCGTCCGACGTACACTTTTCGTTGATTGCGTTCGCTCATTCCGCAAACCTCCTCTCAAACATTATTTATTGGCAGCGAGCTCACGTTCGCGAATGATCGTTTTCATACGGGCGATGTCTTTGCGCACTTGGCGGATGCGCGCCGTGTTTTCCAGTTGGCCCGTCGCCAGCTGGAAGCGAAGGTTGAACAACTCTTCCTTCAACGCTTTAATTTTTTGTTCGATTTCGGCAGTGGTTAACTCACGGATTTCTTTCGCTTTCATTACGCTTCACCACCAGTTTCTTCACGTTTTACGAATTTGCATTTGATCGGAAGTTTGTGAGAAGCCAAACGCAACGCTTCACGTGCCACTTCCTCGGAAACACCGCCCACTTCAAACATCACTTTGCCTGGTTTGACAACGGCAACCCAGCCTTCCGGAGCCCCTTTACCGGAACCCATCCGCACTTCAAGCGGTTTCGCTGTGTATGGTTTCGAAGGGAAAATGCGAATCCATACTTTTCCGCCCCGTCTCATGTAGCGGGTCATTGCCCGACGGGCGGCCTCAATTTGCCGGTTCGTAATCCAAGCCGATTCCAGCGCTTGCAGGCCGAATTCACCGAAATGAACTTCCGTACCGCCTTTGGCGCGGCCTTTCATCCGTCCGCGATGTTCACGGCGATATTTGACGCGTTTTGGCATTAACATGATTATTTTCCTCCTTCCTCAGCTTTTTTCTTTGTCGGAAGGACTTCCCCACGGTAAATCCATACTTTCACGCCGATTTTTCCGTACGTCGTATCGGCTTCTGCCGTCGCATAGTCAATGTCAGCGCGCAGCGTATGGAGTGGAACCGTCCCTTCGCTGTAATGTTCCGAACGTGCAATCTCTGCACCGCCTAAGCGGCCGGACACCATCGTTTTGATCCCTTTCGCCCCGGCGCGCATCGCCCGTTGAATCGCTTGTTTTTGCGCCCGGCGGAACGATACGCGGTTTTCAAGCTGGCGGGCAATATTTTCCGCAACAAGTTTCGCATCCAAATCCGGTTTTTTGATTTCAACGATGTTGATGTGAACGCGTTTGCCGGTCAATTGCGTGAGCGCTTTGCGGAGCGCTTCCACTTCCGAACCGCCTTTCCCGATGACCATGCCCGGTTTCGCCGTATGGATCGTCACGTTGACGCGGTTGGCGGCGCGTTCAATCTCTACGCGGGAAACGGCTGCGTCCTGCAAACGTTTGTTGATGTATTCACGGATTTTTAAGTCCTCATGCACGAGGTCTGCATAGTCTTTTTCCGCATACCATCTCGATTCCCAGTCACGAATGATGCCGATGCGCAGACCGATCGGATTGACCTTTTGACCCACGGATTATCCCTCCTTCTTTTCTGACACGACGATTGTAATATGGCTTGTGCGTTTATTAATGGCGCTTGCCCGGCCCATCGCACGCGGACGGAAACGTTTCAACGTTGGACCTTCATCAACGTACGCTTGGGAAATGACCAGGTTGTTGACGTCCATGTCATAGTTGTGTTCAGCGTTGGCAACAGCCGATTTCAACACTTTTTCAATGATCGGGGAAGCCGCTTTTGGCGTGTGGCGCAAAATCGCGAATGCTTCGCCCACTTCCTTCCCACGGATCAAGTCAATGACTAAGCGCGCTTTACGAGGAGCGATGCGAACGGTTCTCGCAACAGCTTTAGCTTGCATATCCAGAACCTCCTCTCATTACCGTTTTGTTTTCTTGTCATCGCCAGCATGGCCGCGGAACGTGCGCGTCGGCGCAAATTCACCCAATTTGTGCCCGACCATGTCTTCTGTGATGTATACCGGTACATGTTTGCGACCGTCATATACGGCGATCGTATGGCCGACAAACTGCGGGAAGATCGTCGAACGGCGAGACCATGTTTTGATCACTTGTTTTTGCCCAGTTTCATTGAGCTTTTCGATTTTTTTCATCAAATGTTCATCGCAAAACGGACCTTTTTTCAAGCTGCGACCCATAAGTGAACCTCCCTTCTGAATTGCGCTCGTTCATTATTTCTTACGGCGGCGAATGATGAATTTATCCGATTTGTTTTTCTTTTTGCGCGTTTTGTATCCGAGCGTCGGTTTGCCCCACGGCGTCATCGGCGACTTGCGTCCGATCGGTGCTTTCCCTTCACCACCGCCGTGCGGATGATCAACTGGGTTCATAACCGAACCGCGAACAGTCGGACGGATGCCTAACCAGCGAGCGCGCCCTGCTTTCCCGATGTTGACAAGTTCGTGCTGCTCGTTGCCGACTTCACCGACAGTAGCGCGGCATTTGCCCAAAATCATGCGCACTTCGCCCGAAGCGAGGCGAACGATGACATATTTGCCTTCTTTCCCGAGCACTTGCGCCGACGTTCCGGCTGCGCGCACCAATTGCCCGCCGCGGCCCGGCTTCAATTCGATGTTGTGGACAAGCGTACCGACCGGGATGTTTTCAAGCGGCAATGCATTCCCGATTTTAATGTCCGCATCCGGACCCGACATGATTTCCATGCCGACTTTTAAGTTTTTCGGCGCGATGATGTACCGTTTTTCACCGTCTGCATAGTGGATGAGCGCGATGTTCGCCGAGCGGTTCGGATCGTACTCAATCGTAGCAACGCGTCCTGGAATTCCATCTTTGTCACGCTTAAAGTCGATAATCCGGTATTGACGCTTATGACCCCCGCCTTGATGGCGAACGGTAATTTTCCCTTGGTTGTTGCGGCCTGCTTTTTTCTTTAATGGAGCAAGCAGCGATTTTTCCGGCTGGTCTGTCGTGATCTCCGAGAAATCAAGCACCGTCATGCCGCGACGGCCGTTCGATGTCGGTTTGTATTTTTTAATCGCCATCGGAATGTCCCTCCTTCGCTTTTAGTCTTACACTTCAAACAGTTCGATTTCTTTGCTGTCTGGCGTCAGCGTAACGATCGCTTTGCGGCGGCGGTTCGTATAGCCGCTGTAGCGGCCGACGCGTTTAAATTTCCCTTTATAGTTCATGATGTTGACTTTCTCGACTTTGACGCCAAAAATTTTCTCGACCGCGTCTTTCACTTCCGTTTTGTTCGCTTTGACGTCGACCTCAAACGTATATTTCTTTTGCCCGATCAAATTCATTGTGTTTTCCGTGATGATGGGGCGCTTAATAATGTCGCGAGGGTCTTTCATTATGCAAGCACCTCCTCTACTTTCTCCACGGCCGCCTTCGTAATGACGAGCTTATCGTGGTTTAACACGTCAAGCACGTTGATGCCGTTGGCCGGAACGACTTTGACGCCCGGGATGTTGCGCGCCGACAAATATACATTCTCATTGAGCTCGTCGGTCACAATGAGTGCTTTCCGATCCACCGAGAGATTGTTTAAAATTTTGACCATTTCCTTCGTCTTCGGTGCTTCAAGCGACAATTGGTCCAGTACCACGATGTCGTTTTCGAGCACTTTTGAAGACAATGCCGATTTGATCGCTAAACGGCGGACTTTTTTCGGCAATTTGTAGCTGTAGCTGCGCGGAACCGGACCAAAGACCGTGCCGCCGCCGCGCCATTGCGGAGCGCGAATCGAACCTTGGCGGGCGCGTCCTGTCCCTTTTTGACGCCACGGTTTGCGGCCGCCGCCGCTCACTTCCGCGCGGTTTTTCGTTTTGTGCGTTCCTTGGCGCATCGAGGCGCGCTGCATAATGACAGCTTCGAACAATACGTGTTTATTCGGTTCAATCCCAAAAACGGCATCGTTCAGCTCGATTTCTCCGACTGTCTGCCCGTTTTGGTTATATAATGCTACTTTTGGCATTACGTAGTTCCTCCTTTCTCGGCCAAATGTTATTTCGCCTTCGCTTTCGCTTTAACGGCGCTTTTTACGATCACTAATCCTTTTCTCGGGCCCGGTACGTTCCCTTTGATGAGCAACAAGTTACGTTCCGGATCGACCTTGACAATTTTCAAGTTTTGAATCGTCACACGCTCGCCGCCCATGCGTCCCGGCAAGTTTTTCGTTTTGAATACGCGGTTTGGCGCGATGGCACCCATCGAACCCGGGCGACGATGATAGCGAGAACCGTGAGCCATTGGCCCGCGCGACTGGCCGTGGCGCTTAATGGCCCCTTGGAACCCTTTCCCTTTGGAAATGCCTGTGACATCGACGATGTCGCCTTCGCTGAAAATGTCCACTTTTACTTCTTGGCCAACTTCATACTCATTGATGTTGGCGCCGCGAATTTCACGAATGAAGCGCTTAGGTGCCGTGTTTGCTTTGGCAGCATGGCCAATTTGCGGTTTGTTGGCGCGTTTTTCGCTAATATCTTCAAACCCTAATTGGATCGCTTCATAACCGTCGTTTTCGATCGTTTTCTTTTGCAACACGACGTTTGGCGTTGCATGGATGACAGTAACCGGAATCAAATCGCCATTTTCCGCAAATATTTGCGTCATACCGATTTTTCTGCCTAAGATTCCCTTCGTCATTCGTCACACCTCCTAATCGATTAAAGTTAAAGTTTAATTTCAATATCAACGCCCGACGGCAAATCCAGCCGCATCAACGAATCAACCGTTTGCGGAGTCGGATTGATAATGTCAATCAAACGTTTGTGTGTCCGCATTTCGAATTGTTCACGAGAGTCCTTGTACTTGTGAACGGCACGCAAAATCGTATAGACCGTTCTTTCCGTCGGCAGCGGGATCGGCCCCGACACTTTCGCCCCAGAACGTTTTGCCGTTTCGACGATTTTCTCTGCCGATTGATCTAAAATTCGATGATCATAAGCCTTTAAACGAATACGGATTTTTTCTTTTGCCATTTTGGTTTCCCTCCTTCTTCGCCTATTTTGAAAATAGACTTCTCCATGGAAATTTCCTGCACACCGCCGTGGCAAAGCGGCCGGGTGTGTCAGCAACCTTCCACTTCATCGCAGTCAAAGACCAACATTTGATATTATACTCGTATGTAAGCGAGATTGCAAGTGATTTCTTCGCTTTTCCCACACTTCCTCATTATACATAGCGGCCGCCTCATTTTCAATAAGACACCCAAACGGTGAAGTTTGGCAAAGCCGCGTCAAAGATTGAAAGAACGGTGATGAATAGGATTCTCTGGTAGCCAGGATAAAGAAAAAAGGATGTCCAACGATTGGACATCCTTTTTTCTTGATTACTCGATGATTTCCGATACGGAACCAGCGCCAACTGTACGGCCGCCTTCACGGATCGAGAATTTCGTTCCTTCCTCGATCGCGATCGGCGCGATCAGCTCAACCGTCATCTCAACGTTGTCGCCAGGCATAACCATTTCAACGCCTTCCGGAAGCGTGATGATGCCTGTTACGTCCGTTGTGCGGAAGTAGAATTGCGGACGATAGTTCGAGAAGAACGGAGTATGGCGTCCGCCTTCCTCTTTCGTCAGAACGTAAACTTGTGCTTTAAATTTCGTATGCGGCGTGATCGAGCCCGGTTTTGCCAATACTTGGCCGCGCTCAACTTCGTCGCGCGATACACCGCGGAGAAGCGCGCCGATGTTGTCTCCAGCTTCTGCTTGGTCAAGAAGTTTACGGAACATTTCAACACCCGTAACCGTCGTGGCTTTCGGCTCGTCAGAAAGACCGATGATTTCAACCGGGTCGCCGACTTTGAGCGTACCGCGCTCAACACGGCCCGTCGCAACCGTACCACGGCCTGTGATCGAGAAAACGTCCTCAATCGGCATCATGAACGGTTTGTCAACTTCACGTTGCGGAGTCGGGATGTACTCATCAACCGCGTTCATCAATTCAATGATTTTTTCTTCCCATTGCGGATCGCCTTCGAGCGCTTTTAATGCCGAACCTTTGATAACCGGCACTTCATCGCCCGGGAAGTCGTATTCAGAGAGAAGGTCGCGAACTTCCATTTCAACGAGTTCAAGCAATTCTTCGTCGTCCACCATGTCGCATTTGTTCAAGAAAACAACGATGTACGGAACGCCGACTTGGCGGGAGAGAAGAATGTGTTCGCGCGTTTGCGGCATCGGACCGTCAGCTGCCGATACAACAAGGATCGCGCCGTCCATTTGCGCTGCGCCCGTGATCATGTTTTTGACGTAGTCAGCGTGGCCCGGGCAGTCAACGTGCGCATAGTGACGAGCATCTGTTTCATACTCGACGTGCGCTGTCGAAATCGTGATCCCGCGTTCACGCTCTTCCGGAGCTGCGTCGATTTGGTCGTACGCTCTTGCTTCCGCTTTCCCTTGTTTCGCAAGAACTGTTGTGATCGCAGCTGTCAACGTCGTTTTCCCATGGTCAACGTGGCCGATCGTGCCAATGTTGACGTGCGGTTTCGTGCGCTCAAATTTCGCTTTAGCCATGAGAAAGATCCTCCTTAAAAGTAAAATATGAATTTGTATAGTTAGGTAAGTATAGGATGCTTGGGAACAAAATGTTCCCAAGTCTTACTTACATAAGTATTTATAGCGAAACTAACAAGAGAAATCAATTATTCGCCTTTATTTTTTTTGATAATTTCATCGGCGATGTTTTTCGGAACTTCTTCATAGTGATCAAATACCATCGAGAATGTTCCGCGCCCTTGCGTGTTCGAACGGAGCGATGTCGCATAACCGAACATTTCGGCCAGCGGTACCATCGCGCGCACGACTTGGGCGTTCCCGCGCGCTTCCATCCCTTCAACGCGGCCGCGGCGAGATGTGATGTCACCCATAATGTCGCCGAGGTATTCCTCAGGGATGACAACTTCGACTTTCATGATCGGCTCAAGGAGAACCGGCTCGCACTTCGTCGCGGCGTTTTTCAGCGCCAATGAAGCGGCGATTTTGAACGCCATTTCACTCGAGTCGACGTCGTGGTACGATCCGTCGAACAGTTTCGCTTTAATGTCGACGACCGGATAGCCAGCTAAGACGCCATTTTGCATCGCTTCTTCCAAACCAGCTTGGACGGCCGGCACATACTCTTTCGGAACGACACCGCCGACGATGGCGTTTTCGAATTCAAAGCCTTTGCCGCGTTCGTTCGGCGAGAATTCGATCCAAACATGACCGTATTGACCGCGGCCGCCGGACTGGCGAACGAATTTGCCTTCGACTTGGGCCGATTTGCGGAACGTTTCGCGGTAAGCAACTTGCGGCGCGCCGACGTTCGCCTCAACTTTGAACTCACGGCGCATCCGGTCAACGATGATGTCAAGATGCAGCTCGCCCATTCCGGAAATGATCGTTTGCCCCGTTTCCGGGTCGGTGTGAGCGCGGAACGTCGGGTCTTCTTCTTGCAGTTTTTGCAGCGCTTGACCCATTTTGTCTTGGTCCGCTTTCGATTTCGGTTCGATCGCCACCGAAATAACCGGCTCTGGGAATTGCATCGACTCGAGGATGACGAGATTTTTCTCATCACATAGAGTATCGCCGGTTGTCGTATCTTTTAAACCTACTGCTGCCGCAATGTCGCCGGCATAGACTGTTGAGATTTCTTGACGGTGGTTCGCGTGCATTTGCAACAAGCGGCCGATCCGTTCGCGTTTGCGTTTCGTCGAGTTCATGACGTACGAACCGGAATCAAGCGTTCCCGAGTATACGCGGAAGAACGTCAATTTCCCGACATACGGGTCGGTCATGATTTTGAACGCCAGCGCTGCAAACGGAGCGTCGTCACGCGCTTCGCGAGTCACTTCTTCTTCCGTATCCGGAATGACGCCGCGAATCGCCGGAATGTCAACCGGAGACGGCAAGTAGTCGACAACGCCGTCAAGGAGCAGCTGAACACCTTTGTTTTTGAATGCCGAGCCGCAGAAGACCGGGAAGAATTCAACACTGATCGTCGCTTTGCGGATGGCGGCTTTCAGCTCTTCTTTCGTGATCTCTTCGCCTTCCAAATATTTCATCATTAATTCTTCGTCCAGCTCAGCGACCGCCTCAACCAGCTTGTTATGGTACTCTTCTGCCATATCGCGGTATTCTTCCGGAATGTCAATGCGCTCAATGTTTTTGCCGAGCTCGTCGTGGTAATGGTATGCGCACATTTCAACCAGGTCGATAATGCCAGAGAACTGGTCTTCGGCGCCGATCGGCAGCTGCACCGGGTGAGCGTTTGCTTGCAAGCGGTCGTGGAGCGTTTTTACCGCATACAAGAAGTCCGCACCGATTTTGTCCATTTTGTTGACGAACACGATCCGTGGAACACCGTATGTGGTTGCTTGACGCCAAACCGTTTCCGTTTGCGGTTCTACGCCGGATTGGGCATCAAGAACTGTAATGGCTCCATCCAACACGCGCAACGAACGTTCAACCTCAACCGTGAAGTCGACGTGCCCCGGCGTGTCGATGATGTTGATGCGATGGCCTTTCCATTGCGCCGTTGTCGCCGCCGACGTAATCGTAATCCCGCGCTCTTGCTCTTGCTCCATCCAGTCCATCGTGGCTGCGCCTTCGTGCACTTCCCCGATTTTATGAACGCGTCCTGTGTAGAACAAGATCCGTTCCGTCGTCGTCGTTTTCCCGGCGTCAATGTGCGCCATGATCCCTATGTTGCGAGTGTTTTCTAAGGAGAACTCTCTTGCCATAGTGGTTATTTTCTCCTTCCTTACAAAATAAAATATAAGCAGATGGCGCCGCCATCTATGGCGCAATCTCTTTTTTTAGAGAAGTTATACAGCACGCAGCCGAAAGGGCCACAATATATAGGAAGATAGGTGAACAGGCAACATCAGCCGTGCCTTCTCACCTATTCCCTTAAGGCAGCGCTCCTTACCAGCGGTAATGGGCAAACGCTTTGTTCGCTTCAGCCATTTTATGCGTATCTTCGCGTTTTTTCACCGCTGCGCCTGTGTTGTTGGCAGCGTCCATGATCTCGTTCGCCAAGCGTTCTTCCATCGTTTTCTCTCCGCGAAGGCGGGCGTATTGCACAAGCCAGCGCAATCCGAGGGAAACGCGGCGGTCCGGACGGACTTCGACCGGAACTTGGTAGTTCGCCCCACCGACGCGGCGAGCGCGCACTTCCAACACCGGCATCACGTTTTTCAGCGCTTGTTCAAACACTTCCATTGGATCTTTACCCGTGCGTTCACGAATAATATCAAAGGCAGTGTAAAGAATTTTTTGTGCTTTTGATTTTTTTCCATCGATCATAATTTTATTGATCAAACGGGTAACAAGTTTTGAATTGTAAATTGGGTCTGGCAATACGTCACGTTTAGCAACAGGGCCTCTACGTGGCATAGTTTTTCCTCCCTTCAGGAAAACATTCTCTTCACTTCATTATTTTTTCGCTGCTTTTGGTTTTTTCGCGCCGTATTTCGAACGACCTTGCATCCGGTTGGCAACGCCAGCCGTATCAAGCGCACCGCGGATGATATGGTAGCGCACCCCTGGCAAGTCTTTAACACGTCCGCCGCGGATCAGCACAACGCTGTGTTCTTGCAAGTTATGGCCGATCCCCGGGATGTAAGCCGTTACCTCGATCCCGTTCGTCAGACGGACACGGGCATATTTCCGAAGCGCCGAGTTCGGTTTTTTCGGCGTCATCGTGCCGACACGCGTGCAGACGCCGCGTTTTTGCGGAGACGCCACATTTGTTTGTTCTTTTTTGAAGCTGTTGTACCCTTTGTTCAACGCAGGGGATTTCGATTTAAATACTTTTTTCTCGCGTCCTTTGCGGACTAATTGGTTGATTGTAGGCATGAAAAAGTTCCTCCTTTCACATGTATCGTTTAAGCCCACATATCCAGGTGGTTCATCATGTATGCAAACAAAGGTTTAAAGGCAAACGGATCAACGGAGAATCGCCACTGCAGCCGCGCCGACTTGGATTTTGCATGCTTTGCCGAGCTTTTTCATCGAGTCGACTTTCGTGACCGGCACGTTCGCTTCATTGGCAGCAGCGGTCACTTTTTCGATAATCGGCAAATCGGCATCTTCCGCTACGATCACTTCCGTTGCTTTCCCTTCCTTTAAAGCCCTTATCGTTTGTTTGGTTCCAATGACGATTTTCCCAGCCTGCAATACTTTTTCATAAGACATGTAACATATCCTCCAAAGTACCAGGTTGTTGGAACACCTTTATTAGACTACCATTTTCTTTGTTCATTGTCAACCGGATTTTTTTATCAAGGACCGGCCGGTCAAAGGCTGCCTTGAACCGGCCGATCTCTGCTTTTTACTTCGATGGAACCGTATCGCCAGCCGTTTCCTTCTTGACGGCAGGTTTTACTTTTCGATAGCGGGCCATGCCCGTTCCGGCTGGGACAAGTTTGCCGATAATGACGTTTTCTTTCAAGCCGAGCAGCTCATCCCGCTTCCCTTTGATGGCGGCGTCGGTCAGGACGCGCGTCGTTTCTTGGAACGAAGCCGCGGACAAGAACGAATCCGTTTCAAGCGACGCTTTCGTAATACCGAGCAGCACCGGGCGGGCTGTCGCCGGTCGCTTTCCTTCGCGGATGGCTTGGGCGTTGACATCGGTAAACTGATGGACGTCCAAAAGCGTGCCCGGCAGCACATCCGTATCGCCGGCATCGACAACGCGCACTTTGCGCAGCATTTGCCGCACCATCACTTCAATATGCTTATCGCTGATTTCAACCCCTTGCATCCGGTATACTTTTTGCACTTCGCGGAGCAAGTATTCTTGCACAGAAGTAATGTCGCGCACGCGCAACAGCTGTTTCGGGTCGACCGAGCCTTCTGTCAGCTCCTGACCGCGCTCGACGCGCTGTCCTTCTTCCACTTTGATCCGCGCGTTGTATGGAGCAACGTACGTGCGCGTTTCGACCTCGCCTTGAACAACGATCTCATATTGGTTGTCGCGCGTTTCGTTCACGGAAATGACCGTGCCGTCGATTTCAGAAATGACCGCTTGCCCTTTCGGATTGCGCGCCTCAAACAGCTCCTGCACCCGCGGCAAACCTTGGGTAATGTCGTCCCCGGCGACGCCGCCCGTATGGAACGTCCGCATCGTCAGCTGCGTGCCCGGCTCACCGATCGATTGAGCGGCGATAATGCCGACCGCCTCGCCAACTTCCACATCCATGCCCGTCGCCATATTGCGGCCGTAGCATTTTTTGCATACGCCATGGCGCGTGTTGCAGGCAAAGACGGAGCGGATCCACACTTCCGTGATGCCCGCCTTAATAATTTCGTTTGCAATGTCTTCAGTGATCATTTCGTCTTTGCGGACGATCACTTCACCGGTTTCCGGATGGCGCACCGTTTTGTGCGCATAGCGGCCGACAAGCCGTTCTTCCAGCTTGACGACGACCTCGGTGCCATCCGTCAATGCGCGTGCCAAAATGCCGCGGTCGGTGCCGCAATCCTCTTCGCGGACGATGACATCCTGCGCCACATCGACGAGACGTCTCGTCAAATATCCCGAGTCGGCCGTTTTGAGCGCCGTATCCGCCAACCCTTTCCGGGCGCCGTGCGTCGAGATAAAGTACTCCAATACCGTCAGCCCTTCGCGGAACGACGATTTGATCGGCAGTTCGATGATCCGGCCGGCCGGGTTGGCCATTAAGCCGCGCATCCCGGCGAGCTGCGTAAAGTTCGACGCGTTCCCCCGCGCTCCGGAATCGCTCATCATAAAGATCGGGTTGCGCTTATCGAGCGATTTCATCAAGCGGTCTTGGATTTTATCTTTCGCCGCGCTCCAGATGGAGATGACGCGCTCATACCGCTCTTCGTCGGTGATCAACCCGCGGCGGAACTGCTTTAAGACGGTATCGACCTTCGCTTGCGCCTCATCCAAAATTTCTTGTTTTTCCGGCAAGACGACAATGTCAGCGACGCCGATCGTAATCCCGGCTTTCGTCGAATATTGGAAACCGAGGTCTTTCATGCGGTCCAGCATTTTTGACGTCTCGGTGATTTTGAACCGCTTGAACACTTCAGCAATAATTTGCCCGAGCACTTTTTTCTTAAACGGCGGCACAGGCTCGCGCTTGCGAATCTCCTCGCGCACGTTGACCCCTTTGTCAAGGAAATACTTGTCCGGCGTCCGCCCTTCGATGTTTTCCGTCGTCGGCTCGTTAATGTACGGGAACGAGTTGGGCAAAATTTCGTTGAAAATCAGTTTGCCGACCGTCGTTAAGAGCAGTTTGTTGTTTTGCTCCTCGGTAAACGTTTCATTTTTCAGCGAGCCGGCATGGACGGCGATGCGCGAATGGAGATGGACATAACCGTTATGGTAAGCGAGCAGCGCTTCGTCCGTATCTTTGAACACCATGCCTTCGCCGATCGCCCCTTCGCGTTCCATCGTCAAGTAATAGTTTCCTAACACCATGTCTTGGGAAGGCGTCACGACCGGCTTTCCGTCTTTCGGGTTCAAAATGTTTTGCGCCGCCAGCATCAACAGGCGCGCTTCCGCTTGTGCCTCGGCCGACAGCGGCACGTGCACCGCCATTTGGTCGCCGTCGAAGTCGGCGTTGTATGCCGTACAAACGAGCGGATGAAGGCGGATGGCCCGGCCTTCGACGAGCGTCGGCTCAAAGGCTTGAATGCCGAGACGGTGAAGCGTCGGGGCGCGGTTGAGCAGCACCGGATGCTCTTTAATGACGTCTTCAAGCACATCCCATACCTCAGGGTGGACGCGCTCAATTTTCCGTTTCGCGCTTTTAATGTTGTGCGCCAGCCCCCGCTCCACAAGCTCCTTCATGACGAACGGCTTAAACAGCTCGAGCGCCATTTCTTTCGGCAGGCCGCATTGATACATTTTCAAGTTCGGACCGACGACAATGACGGAACGGCCGGAGTAGTCAACGCGTTTGCCGAGCAGGTTTTGCCGGAAGCGCCCTTGCTTCCCTTTCAGCATGTGGGAAAGCGATTTTAACGGGCGGTTCCCCGGCCCGGTCACCGGACGGCCGCGGCGGCCGTTGTCAATCAAGGCGTCGACCGCTTCCTGGAGCATCCGTTTCTCGTTTTGGACGATAATATTCGGCGCGCCAAGGTCAAGCAGGCGCTTCAGCCGGTTGTTGCGGTTAATGACGCGGCGGTACAAATCGTTTAAGTCCGATGTCGCAAACCGGCCCCCATCGAGCTGGACCATCGGGCGCAATTCCGGCGGAATGACCGGCAATACATCTAGCACCATCCACGCTGGGTCGTTTCCGGAGCTGCGGAACGCCTCAAGCACTTCAAGCCGTTTAATGATGCGGGCGCGCCGCTGTCCTTGCGCCGTCTTCAGTTCTTCTTTCAACGCCGCCACTTCTTTATCCAAATCAATGTCCTGAAGCAGCTTTTTGATCGCTTCCGCCCCCATCGACGCTTGGAACGACTGGCCGTATTTCTCGCGATAGGCGCGGTATTCCTTTTCCGACAGCAGCTGTTTTTTCTCCAGCGGCGTATCGCCGGGATCGGTGACGACGTAAGAGGCAAAATAAATCACTTCTTCGAGCGCCCGCGGCGACATATCAAGCACAAGCCCCATCCGGCTCGGGATGCCTTTGAAATACCAGATGTGGGAAACCGGAGCAGCGAGCTCAATATGCCCCATCCGTTCGCGGCGGACTTTTGACCGCGTCACTTCAACGCCGCAGCGGTCACAGACAACCCCTTTGTAACGGACGCGCTTATACTTGCCGCAATGGCATTCCCAGTCTTTTGTCGGGCCGAAAATGCGTTCGCAAAACAAGCCGTCTTTTTCCGGCTTTAGCGTCCGGTAGTTGATCGTTTCCGGCTTTTTGACTTCACCGTACGACCAAGAACGAATTTTCTCCGGGGAAGCGAGCCCGATTTTCATGTACTCGAATTTATTGACATCTAGCAAGGGGTATACCTCCCTCTTTGATCCGTCGGTTTTGCTCCATGGCTTGTTCGTCATCCGTTCGCCTCAATGGCCGCGGGCGGGGAAACGCTCCCCGCCTTTTCGCCATTGCCGGTTACTCTTTCGTTACCGCATCTTTTTCTTCGCTGGCTTCTTCCGGTTCAGCCGGTTTCACATCGACCATGATCGCATCCGGCGCATGATCATCATCGTCGTCAAAGTTTTCCATGTTGATTTCCTGTTCGTCGCTCGTCAAAATCGTGACGTCCATCCCTAGACTTTGCAGCTCTTTGATCAACACTTTAAACGACTCCGGCACGCCCGGTTCCGGAATGTTTTCCCCTTTGACGATCGCTTCGTACGTTTTGACGCGGCCAACCACATCGTCAGACTTGACGGTCAAAATTTCCTGCAGCGTATACGCCGCACCGTACGCTTCAAGCGCCCATACTTCCATCTCGCCAAAGCGCTGGCCGCCGAACTGCGCCTTGCCGCCGAGCGGCTGCTGGGTGACAAGCGAGTACGGGCCGGTCGAGCGAGCGTGGAGTTTGTCGTCGACCATGTGGGCAAGCTTGATCATGTACATGATCCCGACCGACACGCGGTTGTCAAACGGTTCGCCCGTTCGCCCGTCATACAGCACCGTTTTGGCATCGCGCGCCATGCCGGCTTCTTCAAGAATGTTCCAAACATCTTCCTCCGTCGCTCCGTCAAAGACTGGGGAAGCGATATGCAAGCCAAGTTTTTTCGCCGCCATGCCAAGATGCAGCTCAAACACTTGCCCGATGTTCATCCGCGACGGAACGCCGAGCGGGTTCAACATGATGTCAATCGGCGTGCCATCCGGCAAGAACGGCATATCTTCTTCCGGAAGAATGCGGGAGATAACCCCTTTGTTTCCGTGGCGGCCTGCCATTTTATCGCCTTCGGAAATTTTCCGCTTTTGCACGATGTAGACGCGCACCAACTGGTTCACGCCCGGCGGGAGTTCGTCGCCGTCTTCGCGGTTGAACACTTTGACGTCAAGGACAATGCCGCCGCCGCCGTGCGGGACGCGCAGCGACGTATCGCGCACCTCGCGCGCTTTTTCGCCGAAGATCGCATGCAACAGCCGCTCCTCAGCCGTCAGCTCGGTCATTCCTTTCGGCGTCACTTTGCCGACGAGCAAATCGCCGTCTTTCACTTCTGCGCCGATGCGGACGATGCCGCGCTCATCCAAGTTTTTCAACGCATCTTCACCGACGTTCGGGATGTCGCGCGTAATTTCTTCCGGACCGAGCTTCGTGTCGCGCGATTCGGCTTCATATTCTTCAATATGGATTGACGTATACACGTCTTCTTTGACGAGCCGTTCGCTCATGATGATGGCGTCTTCGTAGTTGTAGCCGTCCCATGTCATAAAGGCAACAAGCACGTTGCGGCCAAGCGCGAGTTCACCTTTGTCCATCGACGGGCCATCGGCCAAAATTTCGCCCTTCTCCACGATATCGCCTTTTTTCACGATCGGCCGCTGGTTGTAGCACGTGCCTTGGTTCGACCGGACGAATTTCAGCAACCGATATTTGTCTAGATCACCCTTGACTTCTTTGCCGTCGACTTCAATGAGCCGGCGCACCCAAATTTCTTTTGCTTCTACGCGTTCGACGATGCCGCGATGCTTGCAAATCACCGCCGCGCCCGAGTCTTTCGCCGAAACATACTCCATGCCTGTGCCGACGATTGGTGCTTCCGGCTCCAACAGCGGCACCGCTTGCCGCTGCATGTTCGCCCCCATCAAGGCGCGGTTCGAGTCGTCATTTTCCAAAAATGGGATGCACGCCGTCGCCGCCGAGACAACTTGCTTTGGCGACACGTCCATATAGTCGACGCGGTCGCGCTTGACGACGATGTTCTCGCCGCGGAAACGGGCGATGACGTTTTCCTCAAGGAACGTCCCGTCTTCCGCAAGCGGCACGTTCGCCTGCGCTACAACGTAATTGTCCTCTTCATCGGCTGTCAAATAATCGATTTGGTCCGTTACCCGCCCTGTTTCCGGATCAACGCGCCGGTATGGCGTTTCAATAAACCCAAACTTGTTCACTTTCGCGTAAGTGGACAGCGAGTTGATGAGCCCGATGTTCGGCCCTTCCGGCGTCTCGATCGGACACATCCGCCCATAGTGCGAATAGTGAACGTCGCGCACTTCAAACCCGGCGCGCTCGCGCGTCAATCCGCCAGGGCCAAGCGCAGAAAGGCGGCGCTTATGCGTCAGTTCAGCGAGCGGGTTCGTCTGATCCATAAACTGCGACAGCTGCGAGCTGCCGAAAAACTCTTTAATCGCTGCGATCACCGGGCGGATGTTGATCAGCTGCTGCGGCGTGATCGTGTTCGTATCTTGAATCGACATGCGCTCGCGCACGACGCGTTCCATGCGCGACAAGCCGATGCGGAATTGGTTTTGCAGCAGTTCGCCGACCGAACGGAGACGGCGGTTGCCCAAATGGTCGATGTCATCCGTATCGCCGACGCCGTGGAGCAAGTTGAAGAAATAGCTGATCGATGCAATGATGTCCGCCGGCGTAATATGTTTGACATCTTCCGCAATAAAGCCGTTGCCGATGATGTTGATTACCTTTTCGTTGTCCGGATCATTCGGTGCATAAATTTTCACGGTCTGCACCTCAATCGGACCATCCGCCACTCCCTCAGCCGGACGGTACGTCCGCAGCCCGACTCCTTTTTCCAAATACGGCAACAGGCGGTTCAGCGTCCGGCGGTCGATCATCGCTCCAGCTTCAGCGATGACTTCTCCCGTTTCCGGATCGACGATCGTTTCCGCCAGCCGCTGGTTGAACAAACGGTTTTTAATATGAAGCTTTTTGTTGATTTTATAGCGCCCGACGCTGGCCAAATCGTAGCGTTTCGGGTCAAAAAAGCGGGACGCAAGCAAGCTTTTCGCATTCTCAAGCGTCGGCGGCTCGCCCGGACGGAGGCGCTCATATATTTCAATCAATGCCTTTTCCGTGCTGTCGGTATTATCTTTTTCGAGCGTATTGCGCAAATATTCGTTATCGCCGAGCAGGTCGATGATTTCTTGATCGGAGCTGAATCCGAGCGCACGAAGAAGCACCGTCACCGGCAGCTTGCGGGTGCGGTCGATGCGGACGTAAACGACATCTTTCGCGTCCGTTTCATATTCAAGCCATGCGCCGCGGTTCGGAATCACGGTTGCCGAATAGCCGCGCTTCCCGTTTTTATCGACTTTATCGCTGTAATACACACTTGGCGAGCGAACGAGCTGGGAGACAATCACGCGTTCCGCCCCGTTGATGATGAACGTTCCGGTTTCCGTCATGAGCGGAAAATCGCCCATAAACACATCCTGCTCTTTCACTTCACCCGTTTCTTTATTGATCAGGCGTACTTTCACACGAAGCGGCGCCGCATATGTAACATCGCGTTCTTTCGCCTCTTCCACCGAATATTTCGGTTCCCCTAAGCTGTAGTCGATAAATTCAAGCGAGAGATTGCCAGAAAAGTCTTCAATCGGGGAAATTTCCTTGAACATTTCCCGCAGCCCTTCATCGAGAAACCATTGATAGGAGGACGTTTGGATTTCAATCAAGTTCGGCAGTTCCAGCACTTCGCTAATGCGTGCGTAACTTCTCCGTTGGCGGTGTCGCCCGTATTGAACTAGTCGGCCTGTCAAGAGTGATTCACCCCTCAAATGTAGACATTAGTGAAAACCGGAAGCGGAACATCGCATTGATCCAGCCGCCTTGGCGGCATATGCCGCCAAGGCCGTCGGCCGCTCCGCCATTCCGGGGCAAAGCGCTAGGCATGCATGCGGCTGGCCCCCCGCCATCCGGACGGAAACGGTTCAGCTATGACGCCGCCGTTTCGGTAAGGGGATTTCACACGCTCCCGGTGCGAGGAAACCAGGCGTTGGATGGAGAAAAAAAGAAAATGGTTTCTATCCAGTAGAAAACCATATGTTTAGCTGTATATTGATTTTATCATTTTTTCCATCATGTCCAAAAATATACGTCATCCCCTCATGTGGGAAATGTGCATATTTAGCATTTTATAATGTTACCACAACCAAAAAAGAGTGTCAACATTTTTTTGCCTTTATGATATAATATCCTTTTTTCTTGGAAGCCACCTCAACAAACGGAAACAGTTCTTTCAGCTTTTCAAGCGCTGATGGCGCCCCTTGTTTTTTTTGAATGACGACCCATAGCTCCCCGCCGTCAAGCAAGTGGTCCCGGCTTTGTTCAAAAATCGCGTGGACAACCCGCTTGCCGGCCCGGATCGGCGGATTGGTGACAACGGCCGCAAACCGCTGTTCCCCGACTTCTGAAAACAAGTCGCTCTGGTAAATGCGCACATTATCGATATGGTTTGCACGCTTGTTTTCCCGCGCCAGCTCCAGCGCCCGCTCATTCACATCGATCATTTGGACGAGCCGGTTCGGAAACGATTTGGCCAGAGCGAGGCCGATCGGTCCGTATCCGCAGCCGACATCCAATAGGTCGCCGGCCACTTCCGGCTCCTCAAACGTTTCGATCAGCAGCTGCGTGCCAAAATCGACACCGCGTTTGGAAAACACCCCGCTGTCGGTTGTAAAGCGAAATTCATGCCCCCGGAGCGTAAACGTCCACGTTTGCGGGTTTCGCTCCGACGTGGGAGCAGCTGAATAATAATGTTCGCTCACCATCATCCCTCCTCTGTCGGCAAGCCGCTTCGGCTCCCGATATATAGTGTAACAAAAAAGAGGCTTTCCCTTGCTTGGGTCAGCCTCTTTTTTTGCAATGACGCCATTACTTCACTTCAACTTTTGCGCCAACTTCTTCAAGTTTGGCTTTAATTTCTTCTGCTTCTTCCTTCGAAACGGCTTCTTTGATCGGTTTCGGCGTGTTGTCAACCAAGTCTTTCGCTTCTTTCAAGCCGAGACCAGTGAGTTCGCGGACAACTTTAATAACTTTGATTTTTTGCGCGCCAGCATCAGCGAGAATGACATCAAATTCTGTTTTCTCAGCTGCTGCTTCAGCGCCGGCTGCCGCACCGCCAGCGACAACAACCGGAGCTGCCGCCGTTACGCCGAATTCTTCCTCGATTGCTTTTACCAGTTCGTTTAATTCCAATACCGTCATATTTTTCACAGCTTCAATGATTTGTTCTTTCGTCATCATCATTTCCTCCTTGTTTGGTTGATGGTGTGTTATGCACATCGGTATGCACGATTACGCGCCTTGTTCTTCTTGCTTGTCAGCCACCGCTTTGACCGCAAGCGCAAAGTTGCGGATCGGGGCTTGGAGAACGCTAAGCAGCATCGAAAGCAGCCCTTCGCGGGACGGGAGCTTCGCCAACGCATCGATTTCTTCTTTGCTGGCGATGTTCCCTTCGATGACGCCGCCTTTGATCTCCAACGCCTCATGCGTTTTCGCAAACTCGCTTAAAATTTTTGCCGGCGCCACAACATCTTCATTGCTGAACGCGATGGCGTTCGGGCCGGTAAACACCTCATCCAATCCTTCCAGGCCGACTTCCGCGAGCGCCCGACGGGTCATCGTGTTTTTATACACTTTGAACTCAATGCCTGCTTCGCGCAGCTGTTTGCGCAGCTCAGTCATTTCCGCCACGTTCAGGCCGCGGTAATCGACGATGACGGTTGCCTTGCTGGCGCGGAATTTGTCCGCAATCTCGGCAACCACTTGTTTTTTCAGTTCAATCGCGCTCGACACGTCCTGCACCTCCTGCAAAGAAAATGGTGGAATACCAGTTATACCGTTTGGCGGCTCAATAAAAAACCTCCATGCCGCGTAGACATGGAGGTAGCGTTCAACGCACGGCCGCCGGCTGCTGCCGGCCTATGGCGCGCTGCTTATCGTCCACATACCTCGGTAGGAAATTAAGCCGGGAACGGCACCTACTGTCTACGGTATAAATGATATTCGTTTGTTCAGCCAAATGGCATTTTATCAGACTCGACGCAGAAAGTCAACCGTTATTGTGCAACAGCCACCGTCGTCGGGTCCACTTTAATGCCAGGACCCATCGTTGACGTAATCGTCACGTTTTTGACGTATGTCCCTTTCGCTGCCGCCGGTTTGGCTTTCAAAATCGCCTCGTAGACGGCGGCGAAGTTTTCGACCAGTTTCTCGTTGTCGAACGATACTTTGCCGATCGGCACATGAATGTTGCCGGCTTTATCAACGCGGTATTCCACTTTACCAGCTTTGATCTCCTGCACAGCTTTCGCAACGTCAAACGTGACCGTGCCGGTTTTCGGGTTTGGCATTAACCCTTTCGGACCCAAAATACGACCGAGTTTCCCGACCTCGCCCATCATATCCGGCGTGGCAACAACGACGTCAAAGTCAAACCAGCCTTGCTGGATTTTATTGATGTATTCTGTATCGCCGACATAGTCAGCGCCAGCTGCTTCTGCTTCTTTCGCTTTTTCCCCTTTTGCGAACACTAACACGCGCGCTACTTTCCCCGTGCCGTGCGGCAGGACGACAGCGCCGCGAATTTGTTGGTCCGCTTTTTTCGGGTCAACGCCCAATCGGAACGCAACTTCCACCGTCGCATCAAATTTCGCGACGTTCGTTTTTTTCACGAGCTCGATCGCTTCTGCAACCGGATAAGCCTTGAAGCGATCAACGAGCTTCAACGCTTCTAAGTATTTTTTTCCTCTTTTCGGCATGTAAAATCCTCCTCAATTGTGGTTTTAGCGGAAAAAACCTCCCACGATCAAACAACCTTCGCTTCTTTCGAAGGCGAACCATTCAGCAGACAGCGACCTTCTGAAAAGGACTGTCCTTCATTCATAAAAGACTTTTTTGCCCATGGAGAGAGAGGTTGCGGAATACGCAACCCCCCGGACAACAAACCAGCCTTAGTCTTCGATCACGATGCCCATGCTGCGAGCCGTGCCTTCAACCATACGCATGGCTGCTTCAATGCTCGCTGCATTCAAATCCGGCATTTTCAATTCAGCAATCTCGCGCACTTTGTCACGTTTGATCGTCGCTACTTTGTTGCGGTTCGGTTCGCCGGAGCCCGATTCGATGCCCGCCGCTTTTTTCAACAGTACAGCGGCCGGCGGCGTTTTCGTGATGAATGTAAACGAACGGTCTTCAAAAACCGTAATTTCAACCGGAATGATCAAGCCTGCCTGGTCAGCGGTACGGGCATTAAACTCTTTGCAAAACGCCATAATATTAACACCGGCTTGACCTAACGCAGGACCTACTGGCGGCGCCGGATTCGCTTTCCCTGCAGGAATTTGCAGTTTGACGATCTTGATTACTTTTTTCGCCACGAGACACACCTCCTTAAGTCCGTGATGTGGTATTAGGGATTGCCCCTCCCACTCCATCCGGCTCCGATCTGACGAGCCGCTTTCATATCTCCCGTTTCGGCCGGGAGGATCAGCGCATCAAGCACGTTCGCTCCCTTATACAGCACGTATAAGTTCATCGCTGCATGCCTTGTCTAAGATTCAAGACATACTGACTTTAAAATAGTATCACTTTTCAATAACGATTGCAAGTTCTTTTCCATTAGATTTTTTCTATTTGCGAAAACTCCAATTCCACCCGTGTTTCGCGGCCAAACATATCGACAAGCAGCTTCACCTTATGTTTGTCGAGGTCAATCGCCTCAATTTTTCCAGTGAAGTTGGCAAACGGCCCTTCTTTAATCCGGACCGTTTCATTCACCTCGTAGTCGACATCAATCTCAGTAAGCGGCATGCCCATCCGCTTCAAAATCATTTTGACTTCTTCCTCCATGAGCGGCGTCGGTTTCGAACCAGCCCCGCTCGAACCGACAAATCCGGTCACGCCCGGCGTGTTGCGCACGACGTACCACGAATCGTCGGTCATGATCATTTCGACAAGCACATAACCGGGGAACACTTTCTTTTTCGTCGTTTTCCGTTTGCCGTTTTTGATGTCCGTTTCCGTTTCTTCCGGGACGACAACACGGAAAATCTTGTCTTGCATTCCCATTGATTCAACGCGTTTCTCCAAATTGGCTTTCACCTTATTTTCGTATCCCGAATATGTATGGACGACATACCAGTTTTTCTCCATCAGCGAGCCTCCCTAGGGCGGTTTTCATTTTGTTTTCTGCGCAAAACAAAAACCCGTTGCCGGGTTCCATGTTCGCACGATTATCTTTCATTATAGCATATCATCCGCCCGCTTATTCAAATACAAGGCGAATCAACTGCGAAATGCCGAGGTCGACAACGGCGAAAAAGATGGTGAAAAACGCCACCGTAGCCAATACGATTCCCGTATAGTTCACTAGTTCTTTCCGGCTCGGCCAGCTTACTTTTTTCAACTCCCGCACGACTTCTTTGAAAAAGTTGGTTACTCGCTGCATCCCTCGTACCTCCACGATTGCTCAAAACTGTCCCCACCGCCTGCTTCGTCTCGCGATGGACGGTATGATTGTTGCTCATCGAGCAAAACTTGTTGACCGCCAAGCGCCTGCACCAAGGCAACCGGCCTGTTTTGCAGCCGTGCAGTTTCGGCTCCCGCATTGCGCGCGAGCCAACGTTGCTCGTTAACATAAACGTTTGACCGTTCCCGCGAGATGTCCATAAAAATTTATCATATCAGCATTTCCGCTGTCAATGCCATCTTTTGGCCTCCGTTCGGCCATCGGCCGATGCGCCGCCTACAAACTGATTTCCCGATATTCCAAATATTTCTCCAACTTCCGTTTGACGCGCTGCAAGGCGTTGTCGATCGATTTGACATGGCGGTTTAACTCTTCGGAAATTTCTTGGTACGAGCGCCCGTCCAAATACAACGCGAGCACTTTCCGCTCCAAATCGCTGAGCAATTCCGCCATTTTCAGCTCAATATCGTCAACTTCCTCGCGGTTGACAATCAGCTCTTCCGGGTCGGTCACCTGCGTGCCGGACAACACGTCCATCAGCGTCCGGTCCGACTCGTCGTCGTAAATCGGCTTGTCCAAGGAAACGTAAGAGTTGAGCGGAATGTGCTTTTGGCGGGTCGCGGTTTTAATCGCGGTAATCATTTGCCTCGTGATGCATAGTTCTGCAAACGCTTTAAATGAAGAGAGCTTGTCCCCCTTAAAATCGCGGACTGCCTTGTACAGCCCGATCATCCCTTCCTGCACAATGTCCTCGCGGTCAGCCCCGACTAAAAAGTATGAGCGGGCTTTGGCGCGCACAAAGTTTTGGTATTTGTGGATCAAAAAATCAAGCGCTTCTCCATCCCCTTCGTGAACAAGTGCAACAAGCTGTTCATCCTCTAAATGTTTATAATCCTTTGGCTTGTCTACTTTTAAGCATTCCCACATGCTGATCCCCCCGACCGCATCAATCGCTAACATTTATTATACAGTACAAATTTTTACAGCGTCAACCGCTCATTTTTGCCCTCTTCGCCATTTTTCAAAAATTTCGGCAACTCGGTCATTGAGCGGCACTTTCAAGGTCGGGGTGTGCTGCTTCATTGACTGCAACTTTTTTGAAATATCCCGCTCCACCTCTTCGATTTCGTGCAGAAGTTCGCGCGCCGATTTGCGCAAGGCGCCTTGACCGAACACCGTCCATTGTTCCGTATAATCCGATGTCGCGACATACACTTTGGTGCGCGCGTTGATGAGCGTTTTCGCCAACCGCTCAATCCGTTCGTCCGCCGTCTCATTTTCCTTTGTAAAAATGACATCGATATCGTAGTTTTTATACTTTTTCTCGTTTCCCTGCACGAGATGGGCGTCAAACACGACCACGACGTGATCCCCGGTGAACCCTTTGTAATCGGCCAGTTTGTCAATCAACAAATCCCTTGCCGCTGCCAGATCGCCTTCCTCTTTCAGCCGGCGCAGCGCCGGCCATGCCCCGATGATGTTGTAACCGTCGACAATTAAAACGTTCATCGGCTATTCCCCTAGCGGATACCGCTTTCGGTACACCTCGTACATGAGCAAACTGGCGGCGACAGAAGCGTTGAGCGAAGTGACGTGCCCCCGCATCGGCAGCCGAAACAAGAAATCACACTTTTCCCGCACTAACCGGCTGATGCCTTTTCCCTCGCTGCCGATGACCAGCGCCAACGGCATCGTGCCGTCAAGGAAGCGGTAGTCATCTTTGGCGTCTGCATCGGTGCCAGCCACCCAAACGCCCCGCTCTTTCAGCTCGTCGATCGTCCGCGCCAAGTTCGTCACGCGCGCGACCGGAACGTGCTCGATCGCTCCGGTTGACGCCTTCGCTACGGTCGGCGTCAACCCCACCGACCGCCGTTTCGGGATGATGAGCCCGTGCGCTCCGACCGCATCTGCGGTGCGCATAATGGCGCCCAAGTTATGCGGGTCTTCGATTTCGTCCAAAATGAGGAAAAACGGCGCTTCTTCCCGTCGGGCGGCGCGGGCAAACAAATCGTCGACCTCGTAATAGCGGTATGCGGCCGCCTGGGCGATCACCCCTTGGTGCACCCCGTCAACCATTTGGTCAAGCTTGCGCTTCGGAACATATTGGACGAGCACGCCCCGCCGCTTCGCCCATTCGAGGACAGGCTCGACGGCGTGGCGCTGCGCTCCTTCCGCGATCCAGATTTTATTGATGTCGCGCCCGGATTTGAGCGCCTCGATAACCGGGTTTCTGCCGATAATGTAATCCATCATTCCAACGCCCTTTCTTCCCTTTCAATAATCGCAAATGAACGGCCGATTAACTCGTCGACCCGCCGGCCGTTGTCCTGTAAAAAATGATAGCCGATCAACGCTTCGAACGCGGTGCTGTGCCGGTATGTCTGCACATCCGTATTTTTCGGAATCGTGCCTGATTTCGCGTTGCGGCCGCGGCGGACGATGGCTTGCTCCTCTTCCGTCAACGCGCCTTCATCAAGCAAGGTTAAAATGACTCTTGCTTGCGCCCGGGCCGACACGTAGCGGATCGCCCGCCGATGCAGCTCGTGCGGCCGTACGCTGCCCATCGCCAGCAAGTGGCGGCGCACGTACACTTCATAAACCGCATCGCCAATATAGGCGAGCGCCAAGCCATTTAATTGTTTGACATCATGAACGGTCTCAAACTGCGCCATTGCTTATGATCCCCGTTTCCATCTTGTCCCTTGCGGCGTATCTTCCAAAATAATGTTTTTGGCCTTCAACTCGTCGCGAATGCGGTCAGCCAGCGCGAAATCGCGGTTTTTCCGCGCTTCGTTGCGCTGTTGGATCAGCGCCTCGATTTCCTCATCAAGCAGCTCTTCTTGCTTTGGCTTTGGATCGAGGCCAAGCACGTCCATCAACTGTTCAAATTCACGCAAAAAGGCGCCAATAACGGTTTCCGATGTCGTCTTTTCCTGCAAATACAAGTTCGCTTGTTTCGCCAGCTCAAATAGAACCGCAATGCCGTTCGCCGTGTTGAAATCGTCGTCCATTTCGCGGATGAACGATTCGCGGACCGCAGCGATGCGCGACAGCCATTTGTCATCGTCGTCGGTTAAATTCGTGCTCGCTCCGAGCCGGTGCTGCAAGTTGCCATATGCCGTCCTTAAGCGTTCGAGCCCGCGCCGGGCGCTCTCGAGCAGCTCTTCGCTGTAGTTGATCGGATGGCGATAGTGCACCGACAACATAAAGAAGCGCAGCACTTGCGGGTCAATCTGCCGGATGATATCGTGGACGAGCACGAAGTTGCCGAGCGACTTCGACATTTTTTCGTTGTTAATATTTAAATACCCGTTGTGCAGCCAATATTTCGCAAACGGTTTGCCGGTCAAAGCCTCTGACTGGGCGATTTCGTTTTCATGGTGCGGGAACGTCAAATCTTGGCCGCCGGCGTGGATATCGATCGTATCGCCTAAATATTTGCGCGCCATCGCCGAGCATTCGATATGCCAACCCGGCCGCCCTTTCCCCCATGGACTGTCCCAACAAATCTCTCCTTCTTTCGCCGCTTTCCAAAGGGCGAAATCGAGCGGGTCGTCTTTTTTCTCGCCGACTTCGATGCGCGCTCCAGCCTGCAATTCATCGATCGATTGGTGCGACAGCTTGCCGTAACCGGGAAACTTGCGCGTCCGGTAGTAGACGTCGCCGTCCACCTTGTACGCATACCCCTTGTCGATGAGCGCTTGGATGAATTCGATAATCGTCCCGATATTTTCTGTCACGCGCGGGTGGATGTCCGCCTTTTTGCAGCCAAGCGCCTGAATGTCTTCAAAATACGCCTCGATAAACCGCTCGGCAATCGCCGGAACGCTTTCGCCAAGCTCGCGGGCCGCCTTAATCAGTTTGTCGTCGACATCGGTAAAATTGGATACGTACGTCACGTCGTAGCCGCGGAACTCCAAATAGCGGCGGATCGTGTCAAAGACGATGGCGGCCCGGGCGTTCCCGATATGGATATAGTTGTAAACGGTCGGACCGCATACATACATTTTGACCTTGTTGGGCTCAAGCGGCTCAAACGGTTCCTTTTTTCGCGTCAACGTATTATAAAGCCGGATGCTGCTCATACTCGCTCTTCCTTTCTTGCTGTTTCAATGCCTCCAACTCGCTTTTCAGCCGGACGATCTCCTCTTCAAGCTCCCGGAACCGGTCAGCGATCGGATCTGGCAGGTCGGTGTGGTTCAAATCTTTTTTCACTTTCACTCCATCACGCACAACCACGCGGCCCGGAATGCCAACGACGGTTGAGTTGGGCGGCACGTCTTTTAACACGACCGACCCGGCGCCAATTTTCGAGTTTTCGCCGATCGTAATCGACCCGAGCACTTTCGCGCCGGCAGCGATCAAACAGTTGTCTTTGATCGTCGGGTGCCGCTTCCCTTTTTCTTTCCCTGTCCCTCCTAATGTGACCCCTTGATAGACCGTGACATTGTCGCCGATTTCGCACGTTTCGCCGATCACCACGCCCATGCCGTGGTCGATGAAAAAGCGGCGGCCGATTTTGGCGCCCGGATGAATTTCAATGCCGGTGAAAAAGCGGCTGATTTGCGAAATCAACCGGGCAAGAAAGTAAAATTTCCGTTTGTAAAGCGCATGAGCGATCCGATGCGCCCAAATGGCATGCAGGCCGGAGTACGTTAAAATGACTTCCAGGTAGCTTCTTGCCGCCGGGTCTTGCTCAAAAATGACCTCAATATCCTCTTTTAACGTTTTAAACATCATGTCCTCCCTCCATCCCTCTAAGTTGTTTTGAATAAAAAAGCGTCCCTGTGCCGAAGACACAGAGACGCTTTTGGCGCGGTTCCACTCTGTTTAGCGAAACGGGAAAACGCCGTTTCACTCGCTCGAGTCCGATAACGGAGAGGCTCCGCTCCTCTCTACTGCAGAACGTCCCTGTTCCGGTTCGAAAGGAGACTCCGAGGCGCATTTCGGATAACGCCGGGCATAAGCCGCTTCCAGCCAAGGCGACTCTCTCTGGGATGACGGCGTTTCCTACTTCTCCTCGTCAACGCTTTTTCACTATGCGCTTGTTCAACCGATAAACTTTGTATTATTATACCACACGCACTACGCAAACGTGCATACCTATTCCACTAAAATTTTTCTTGCAGCGCCCGCTCGAGCCGCTCGATTACTTTTTGTTTGCCGAGCAGCTGAATGGCAAACGGCAGCTCCGGCCCGTGCGTTTGCCCGGTCACCGCGGCGCGAATTGGCATAAACAGCTTTTTCCCTTTTTGTCCGGTCGCCTTTTGCACCGCCTTAATCGCCGCTTTAATTTCGTCGGCTGTAAACGGGTCGAGGTCCCGCACATGGGCCAAAAAGGCCGAAAGCACGTCGGGCACTTGTTCTTCGGCGAGCACTTGGCGCGCCTCATCTTCGTATTCGACTTCTTCCTTAAAGAACAGCTCGGACAACGGAACAATCTCCGCCCCGTAGCTCATTTGCTCTTGATACAGTGCGATTAAATCGCGCGCCCACTGCCGCTGTTCGTCGCTCATGTCCGCCGGCAAGCGCCCGGCTTTCACCAAATGCGGCAAAGCCAATTCGACGAGCCGGTCCAAATCGAGTTTTTTGATGTATTGATTGTTCATCCATGTCAGCTTTTTCGTGTCAAACATCGACGGCGACTTTGACAGCCGCGAAACGTCGAAGATGCGGATGAGCTCGTCTTTCGAAAAAATTTCTTCCTCCCCTTCCGGCGACCAGCCTAAGAGGGCGAAAAAGTTGAACATCGCTTCCGGCAAATAGCCGAGCTCTTTGTATTGCGACACGAACTGAATGATTGACTCATCGCGCTTGGACAACTTTTTCCGCTGTTCGTTGACAATCAACGTCAAATGGGCAAACTGCGGCGGCTCCCAGCCAAAATATTCATACACCATCAGCTGCTTCGGCGTGTTGGACAAATGCTCCTCACCGCGGAACACATGGCTGATCTCCATAAGGTGGTCGTCGATGACGACGGCAAAGTTGTACGTCGGAATGCCGTTCGCCTTCACAATGACCCAATCGCCGATATCTTTCGATTCAAACGTCACTTTGCCGCGCACCAGATCGTCGACTTCGTATGTTTTCCCTTCCGGCACCTTGAGGCGGATCGTATACGGCTTGCCTTGCGCCTCAAGTTCCGCGACCTGCTCCGGCGTCAAACGGCGGCACTTGCCGCTGTATTGCGGAGCGGCGATGCCGGCCGCACGCTGCTCCTCCCGCTCCCGCTCAAGCTCTTCCGGCGTGCAAAAACATTTGTACGCATGTCCTTGCTCGAGCAGTTCGTCCACATACTTCCGGTATATATCAAGCCGCTCCGTCTGGCGGTACGGCCCATAGCCGCCATCTTTATCAACGGACTCGTCATAATCGATGCCGAGCCATTGTAAGTTTTCGAGCTGCGACTGTTCGCCGCCTTCCACGTTCCGTTCGATATCCGTATCCTCGATGCGGACGATCATTTTTCCGCCGTGATGGCGGGCAAACAAATAGTTAAACAGCGCGGTCCGCGCCCCTCCGATATGCAAATGGCCGGTCGGGCTCGGCGCATAGCGCACGCGCACATCTTTTGCCATCGTCCAACCCTCCACTTTCATCCAAACTTGTACCCTTATTGTACCGTTTATCGCAGCAAAGTTCAAAACGGACGGCTCGCCCCATTCGGCGCCTAACAGCCGCGCCTTACTCCTCGCTCTTTTTAAGCAACACGACCGCTTGGGCGGCAATGCCTTCCCCGCGCCCGGTGAACCCGAGTTTTTCCGTTGTCGTCGCCTTGACGTTCACTTGTGTGCGCTCGGCTTCAAGCAGGCGGGCGATCACGGCTTTCATCTCCTCAATGTACGGAGCCATTTTCGGCTTTTGGGCGATAATCGTACAGTCGGCGTTCACCAATGCATACCCTTCCTTCCGGACGAGCGTCCATACGTGCGCCAACAATTCGGTTGAGTCCGCGTCTTTATAGCGCGGGTCATCATCAGGAAAATGCCGTCCGATATCGCCGGCGCCAATCGCTCCAAGGCACGCGTCCGCCACCGCGTGGAGCAGCACATCGGCATCCGAATGGCCGAGCAGCCCTTTCTCATGCGGAATATGTACGCCGCCAATGATAAGCGGACGCCCTTCAACGAGCTGGTGAACGTCAAACCCTTGTCCGATGCGAAACATGTCTTCACCTCCGTTTACTCCGCGACGCGGCTCGCTAAAATCGCCTCGGCAAACAAAATGTCTTCCGGAGTCGTCAGTTTAATGTTGCGGTAGTCCCCTTCTACAATTTTCACCGGCTTGCCGAGCCGCTCGACGAGGCTGGCGTCGTCCGTGCCAAGATAGCCTTCCCGTTTCGCAGCCTCATGCGCCTCGGCGATCAAAGACAGACGAAAAGCTTGTGGCGTCTGCACCGCCCACAAGCTGGAACGATCAATCGTCTGTTCGACAAACAAACCGTCCACTTTTTTGATCGTGTCTTTCACCCGCACAGCCGGGACCGCTGCCCCGTATCGGGCGGCTGCATCCGCCAGCTCATGCAAATGGCGGACGTGAATAAACGGGCGGGCGCCGTCGTGGATCAGGACAATGCCCCGTCCCTCTAACGCCTGCAGCCCGTTATAGACGCTATGCTGCCGCTCCTCGCCGCCCTCAGCGAACGCTGCCACTTTTTTGATACGAAAACGAACGACAAGTTGCTCAAAGCGGCTTCGCTCCGCCGGATTCACGACAAGCACGACGCGGGCGCACCGTTCATCGCGGTCGAACACCTTCAGCGTCCGGACGATGAGCGGTTCGCCGCCTAGTTCAATAAACTGCTTATTCATACCGGCGTTCATCCGCTTTCCTTGTCCGGCCGCCAAGACAATCGCTTCGTAGTTCATTGGACGTTTCCCCTGTTCTGTTTACAGCGCTTTTTGCAACAGCTTCAGCTTGGCAAAAATCATTCTCCCCGCAGATGTTTGTAACACGCTGGTGACTAGGACGTCAACCCGTTTGCCGATATATTCTTTGCCGTCTTCGACAACAATCATCGTTCCGTCATCCAAGTAGGCAACGCCCTGGTTATGTTCCTTTCCGTCCTTAATGACATGCACATTCAGCTCCTCGCCCGGCAGGACGATCGGCTTGACGGCATTAGCCAAATCGTTGATATTAAGGACGCGCACGTTTTGCAGCTCACACACTTTGTTCAAGTTGAAATCGTTTGTGACGACGACGCCTTGAAGCTGTTTGGCTAGTTTGACGAGCTTGCTGTCGACTTCTTGCACATCGCTGAAGTCGGCCTCATGAATTTCCACCTTCATCGCCATCTCTTTTTGAATGCGGTTTAAAATATCCAAGCCGCGGCGGCCGCGGTTTCGCTTCAGCACATCGGAGGAGTCGGCGATATGCTGGAGCTCCTCTAACACAAAACGGGGAATGACAAGCGGGCCTTCCAAAAACCCGGTTTGGCAAATGTCCGCGATCCGCCCATCGATGATGACACTTGTGTCCAAAATTTTCACCGCTCCACCTTTCGGCGCCTCGTTCTCGGTTTCTCCGCCTTTTTTCTTTGTCATTCGATTGGAAAGAGAAAATAAGTTCATCAGCTCATTCCGTTTCTTTAAGCCGACACGAAACCCTAAATAGCCAAGCAAGATCGTCAAAAAAATCGGCAGCACCGTGTTCAACACTTGAATTCGAAACGATTGCAGCGGCATGACGACCAAAAACGCAATAATAAGACCAAAAATCAGCCCGAGGCTGCCAAACAGCACGTCAGCAGCAGGCGCCCTTACCAATGTTTCCTCGACCCAGCGCACCATGTCCACAACATAATCCACAAGCCAAAACGTCAACAAAAAGAAAAGAACAGCGCCCAACACCGCCAACGTATAGGAATTATGGATGAGCGGCATGCCGCTTACATTCAACAGCGCAAGTAAATCAGGCAAAAACATGGCGCCCAGCGTTCCGCCTACGGCGAGAAAAAATAGTTGTACGACACGTTTGACCATCGGCTCATCTTCACCTCCCTATCTAACATTATAAACAGTTTCCAATGTTTGAAACCAACCGAAACCCAATTTTTAACCATTTTTGAACATTCGACATCCGCTTGTAACAATTCGCGCTGGACGCCCGTGCACAGCGGAAGGACGTTGCCCCCCTATATATATTTACGTTGTTCGAAACAAAAAGGTTCGGTCATTTCATGCAAAACATGATCGGGGCGGAGCAAGAGGATGCTTTAGCGAGCGCCCCCAGCCGTTTCCTATTTGCCCGTTCCCCCGAAGAAAGCGTTCAAATCATCGTGTGCTCGAGCGCCTCGGCCACATGGGAAACGCCGATCACCTGAACGCTTGTCGGCGGCTGCCAACCTGCCAAATTGTTTTTCGGTACAATGACACGGGAAAAACCTAGTTTGACAGCCTCTTGCACACGCTGTTCAATGCGGGAGACACGCCGCACTTCCCCGGTCAACCCGACTTCACCGATAATGACGTCGGCCGGATTGGTCGGCCGATCGCGAAAGCTTGAGGCGATGCTGACGGCGATGGCTAGGTCAATGGCCGGCTCATCAAGCTTCACTCCGCCCGCCACCTTCAAATAGGCATCTTGGTTTTGCAACAGCAGCCCGACCCGCTTTTCCAATACGGCCATAAGCAACGACACGCGGTTATGATCGAGGCCGGTCGCCATCCGCCTCGGGTTGCCGAAGCTTGTCGGCGAAACGAGCGCTTGAATTTCCACCAGAACCGGGCGCGTCCCTTCCATGGCCGCCACCACCGTCGAACCCGCCGCCCCGTGCGATCGCTCTTCCAAAAACACTTCGGACGGATTTTCCACTTCCCGCAGCCCGATGTCGCGCATTTCAAAAATACCGATTTCATTCGTCGAACCGAAGCGGTTTTTCACCGCCCGCAAAATGCGGTACGTATGATGCCGCTCCCCCTCAAAATAAAGGACGGTATCGACCATATGCTCGAGAATGCGCGGCCCGGCGATCGCCCCTTCTTTCGTCACATGGCCGACGATAAAAATGGCGACGCCTTTTGTTTTGGCGATTTTCATCAACTCAGCGGTGCACTCGCGCACTTGGGCGACACTGCCCGGCGCTGACGTAATATCCGTCCGGTACACCGTCTGGATTGAATCAATCACGACACAGGCGGGCTGAATCGTTTCAATCGCTGATACAATATATTCCAAATTCGCCTCCGCTAACACATACAGATGATCGGACTCGGCGCGAAGGCGCCCAGCGCGCAGTTTTACCTGTTTGACGGATTCCTCGCCCGATACATACAACACTGTATGCCCAGCCGCCGCCAGTTGCGCTGAGGCCTGCAGCAACAGCGTCGACTTGCCGATGCCGGGGTCGCCGCCGATTAAGACGAGCGACCCTTTGACGATCCCCCCACCGAGCACGCGATTGAACTCTGCACTGTTCGTTTCGATGCGCGGCTCTTGCACCGCGGCAACGGCGGTAATCGGAACCGGTTTAGCGGACCCGGACGGCTCCGAATGGAGAAACGCCCCACGCACAGTGGTTCTGACCGGCTCGATTTCCTCGACGAATGAGTTCCACGTTTGGCATCCCGGGCAGCGGCCGAGCCACTTCGCCGATTCGTATCCGCACTCTTGGCAAACAAATTTCGTCTTCTTTTTCGCCATTGAACTAACCCTTTCTCTCTTGTGTTCCATATGGAAAAAAGGTATGGGCAGCATCGTGCCGCATACCTTTTTTCATCACATCACGGCCTGTTTTGCCAATACGACAAATTCCCCATCTTTCACATCCACGACGACTTTTTGTCCTTTGGCGATCGTGCCTTTTAACAGTTCTTCGGACAAACGGTCTTCAATATGTTTTTGCAAAGCGCGGCGCAACGGGCGAGCCCCGTATTCCGGATCGAAACCTTCAGCAGCGATTTTCTCAATCGCCGCCTCCGTCAATTCAAGGTCAATATCTTGCTCTTTCAGCCGTTTCACCAGCGTATCAGCCATCAGACGGACAATTTGCTTTAGATGGTCTTTTTCAAGCGAATGGAAGACGATAATTTCATCGATCCGGTTCAAAAACTCCGGACGGAACGCTTTTTTCAGCTCATCCATGACCTTGCTTTTCATGTCTTTGTATTGCTGGTTTCCATCCTGGATGTTAAAGCCGACATACTTGTTCCGCTTCAAAGCATCCGCGCCGACGTTCGATGTCATAATGATGATCGTGTTGCGGAAGTCAACCGTCCGCCCTTTCGAGTCAGTCAACCGCCCGTCTTCGAGCACCTGCAGCAAGATGTTAAACACGTCCGGATGCGCTTTTTCCATCTCATCCAACAGAACGACCGAGTATGGCTTGCGGCGCACTTTTTCGGTCAGCTGGCCGCCTTCTTCGTAGCCGACATACCCCGGCGGCGAACCGATGAGCCGCGATGTCGAGTGTTTTTCCATATACTCGGACATATCGATGCGAATGAGGGCATCTTCATCTCCAAACATTGCCTCGGCCAATGCACGGGCCAATTCCGTTTTCCCGACGCCGGTCGGGCCGAGGAAAATGAACGAACCGATCGGGCGTTTCGGGTCTTTGAGGCCAGCCCGGGCGCGGCGCACCGCTTTGGCCACCGCTTTGACCGCCTCGTCTTGGCCGACGACGCGCGAATGCAAAATTTCTTCCAGTTTCAACAGCCGCTCGGTTTCCGTCTCGGCCAGCTTCGATACCGGAATCCCGGTCCAACTCGAGACGACCGCGGCAATGTCTTCGACCGTCACTTCCAAATTTTCTTGGCCTTGTTTTTCTTTCCACGCACGTTTCGTTTCTTCAAGCTCTTCACGCAGCCGCTGCTCCATATCACGCAGCGACGCCGCTTTTTCAAATTCTTGGCTTTGCACGGCCGCATCTTTCTCTTTTCGCACTTCTTCAAGTTTTTGCTCCAGTTCTTTCAGTTTCGGCGGCGCCGTGAACGAACGGAGACGCACTTTCGAGCAAGCTTCATCAATCAAGTCGATCGCTTTATCCGGCAGGAACCGGTCGGTAATATACCGGTCGGAAAGTTTGACTGCCTGAATGATCGCCTCATCGGAAATCGAGACGCGATGATGCGCTTCATACCGGTCGCGCAGCCCTTTTAAAATTTGAATCGACTCTTCAACTGTCGGCTCATCGACGTGAATCGGCTGGAAGCGGCGCTCGAGCGCAGCATCTTTCTCAATGTATTTGCGGTATTCATCAAGCGTTGTCGCACCGATACATTGCAATTCTCCACGCGCCAAGGCCGGCTTTAAAATGTTCGACGCGTCGATGGCCCCTTCGGCTCCGCCAGCGCCGATTAACGTATGGAGTTCATCGATGAACAAAATGATATTGCCCGCCTGGCGAATTTCGTCCATCACTTTTTTCAGCCGGTCTTCAAATTCGCCGCGGTATTTCGTCCCGGCGACGACCGTCCCCATATCGAGCGTCATGACCCGTTTGTCGCGCAGCGTTTCCGGCACTTCGTTGTTGACGATTTGCTGGGCCAATCCTTCCGCGATCGCTGTTTTTCCAACCCCCGGTTCACCGATGAGCACCGGGTTGTTTTTTGTCCGTCGGCTCAACACTTCAATGACACGCTGAATTTCTTTGCTGCGGCCGATGACCGGATCAAGCCGCCCTTCGCGGGCAATCGCCGTCAAATCGCGGGCAAGGCTGTCAAGCGTCGGCGTGCTTACATGCGACGCCCCCCCGCCGCCATGGCCCGACACCGATTCATTGCTGCCGAGCAGTTGCAACACTTGTTGGCGCGCCTTGTTCAAGCTCACCCCGAGGTTGTTCAGCACGCGGGCGGCCACGCCTTCCCCCTCGCGGATCAAGCCAAGCAAAATATGCTCCGTGCCGACATACGAATGGCCAAGTTTCCTCGCTTCGTCCATTGACAGCTCGATCACTTTTTTCGCCCGCGGCGTGTAATGGAGCGTATGGGACACTTCATTGCCGCGGCCGATGAGCGATTCGACTTCTTTTTGGATTTTATCCGGGCCAAGTCCAAGCGCCATGAGCGCTTTAGCAGCGATTCCTTCCCCCTCACGGATCAGCCCAAGCAAAATATGTTCGGTTCCGATATTGTTATGGCCGAGGCGGATGGCTTCCTCTTGCGCCAACGCCAGCACTTTTTGCGCCCGTTCCGTAAATCTGCCAAACATCATCGTTCATCACCCTCCATCTTTCTTCGTGTTTCCATCCTTAAGCGTTCCCGAATCAACGCCGCCCGGCGGACATCCCGTTCCTCAGGGCGAAGCACCCCTCCGGCATATTGTTGCAAAAATCCTGGCTGCGTCAAAATCATCAGCTCATTTAAAATGTTGCGCGGGACGTTTTTGATATATCCTAAATCGATCCCTAAACGCACATCCGACAGGCATTGCGCCGCCTCCTTCGAATCGATGACGCGGCAGTTGGCCAATATGCCGTATGAACGGAATACCTTGTCTTCTAATTGTATGCCCAACGTTTTCACTAATGCCTGGCGAGCCGCCCTTTCTTGGGCGATGAGCTGCTCAACGATCGTATGCAAATCAGCGACAATATCTTCTTCTGATTTTCCGAGCGTAATTTGGTTCGAAATTTGGAAAATGTTCCCTAAAGCCTCACTTCCTTCCCCGTACGTGCCGCGGACGACGAGTCCCAACTGGTTGATGGCAGGGATGATGCGGTTGATCTGCTGCGTCAGCACCAGCGCCGGAAGATGCATCATCACCGACGCCCGCAACCCCGTTCCGACGTTCGTCGGACAGCTCGTTAAGTAACCAAGCCGTTCATCGAACGCATAGTTGACATGCCCTTCAATCCAATCATCCAACTCGCTCGCCGCCTCAAGCGCCTCGGCAAGCTGAAGCCCTGGAAACAGACACTGAATGCGGATATGGTCTTCCTCGTTGATCATAATGCTGATTTCCTCATTTTCCGAAAGCAGGCAGGCGCCAAACGGCGAATCTTCAGCCAAATGCGGGCTGATTAAGTGCTTTTCCACCAATACCCGTTTTTCAATCGGTTGAAGCTCCGACATTTTCAACAGTTCAAACCGTCCCGCTTCCCCATACGGACGATGGACGAACGCGCGCTCAAACAAGGCAACGATTTGTTTCGCCTCTTCGCTGCTAAACAGCGTTGGGAAACGAAAATCAACAATATTGCGCGCCAGCCGGATGCGGCTGCTCAACACGATGTCCGAATTCGGCCCCTCCTGGCTCATCCAAGCGCTGACCGCTGTGTTGAAAAACTTTCCAAATGACATACCGCTACATCTCCCCCTCTCCACGTCGGCGAAGTTCGTCCTCTAACGAACGAATCTGGTCGCGCACCTCGGCCGCCCGCTCAAATTCCTCGCGGGCAACTAATTCCTGAAGCTTTTGTTTCAACGTGGCCAGCTGCTTCCGCAAATGGAGGACGCCGCCTTTTCGCTTCGGAATTTTCCCTGAATGAGCAGTATTTCCGCTATGAAGCCGTTTTAAAATCGGCGGAAGGTAACGGGCAAACGTCCGATAGCAGTCGGCGCAACCGAACCGCCCAATTTGCGTAAACTGGTGGTATGTCATTTGGCACGTCTCGCATTGAAGCAAATCCGGATTCGGGAACGCATTGGCCGTCACTTCTTTCATCGGAGCTTGAAAGTTGAGAAGCCCCGCTAACAAATTGTTAAGCGGAAAGTCGTCATGGCCATAGAGCATAAACGTATGACCATGTTCTTTGGCGCATTGCTCGCAAAGGTGAAATTCCGTTTTTTCCCCGTTGACTATTTTCGTAAAATGCATCGTCGCCGGGCGTTGCTTGCATTCTTGGCAAATCAATGCCTCCCCCTCCCCTACTTATACTTTAGCGACGTCAGTATCGCCTTTAACATGCGCGCCCGCAGTTCATCCCGCTCGGGCAAATCGATATATAAAACGGAGCGATCCATCACGCTCAACATCATTTTCGCTTCCCGCTCCGAAATCACCTTTTCTTCCATAAGTCGTTTTATCACATCTTCGGCGCTCGACTGGCTGATGCGGTGGCCGATCAGCTCGAGCAACTGGTCAATCAGCTGCGCCTCGCTTTTCGTCTTTACTTTCATAATGCGGATATAGCCGCCGCCACCGCGCTTGCTTTCAACAATATATCCGCGCTCGAGCGTGAATCTCGTGTTGATGACATAGTTGATTTGCGAGGGAACACATTGGAATTTATTAGCAATTTCACTTCGTTTAATTTCAACGATGTCTTGGTCGCTCATATTGAGTACTTGCTTCAAATATTGCTCGATAATGTCGGAAATGTTTGGCACTCTACCTCCCACCTTCCTCACAACCAAGCTGCTTGGCGGTCAAGCTGCTCCCTGCCCAATAAACGGGCATTCCTTGGGAGGAAGCATCACCGCCATCTTGTTGACTTTGACTATATTTGACCTTACTTTTACTATACAATGTATGACGAAAAATTGCAAGGGTTACCGAAACAAGGGAGACTATCTATAGAATATCCGTTTTTTCGCCCAGTGAAACGCTTCTCGGTCAGATAAACGAAAAAGCACGCTTTTTCTCCTAATGAAGAAAAAGGCGTGCTTTCTGCTTAGCCTAGCAGCGACCTACTCTTGCAGGGGCGCTGGCCCCAACTACCATCGGCGCTGGAGGGCTTAACTTCCGTGTTCGGGATGGGAACGGGTGTTTCCCC